>CAZIED010000112.1:4532-7402 GCA_964538525.1 uncultured Pirellulales bacterium
AGCTTCGAAGGAACAAAAAAGGAGCAGGAGGATTACGAAATCCTGTACACCAATATCAGGAAGCTCGGTATCACCGCAGTAGGCCAGATTGATGATTCAGCAAAGGAAAAAACTCTTGCTGCTTGCGGCGAGCATTTTCACAAAAAGGCACTGGAGGACATGATAGAAGGCTTTAAGCTGACACAGCCCGCTTTCCAGGGCGAGGTCTGGGTCGTCGCCGAGCATAGTGACGGTGTTGTGCATCCGGCGACGTTCGAGCTTATCGGCAAGGCTCGCGAGCTTGCCGATTCGTTGGAGACCGGAGTCGGCGTCGCTGTAGCAGGCAATAATATAGAGCCGTTGGCTCAAGAATTAATCGCAGCCGGCGCAGATAACATTTACATTATCGAGGATAAGCTTCTCGGAGTATTCGACCCCATTGCCCATCGCAAGGCTATTGCCGATGCAATTGGCACATATTGGCCACAGATTATCCTCTATGCTGCAACCCCGCAGGGCCGAATGCTGGCGCCGATGGTATCATACAGGCTCGGCTGCGGCCTGACCGCCGACTGCACAGGCCTTGATATCAGAGACAGCTCTCGAAAAGGTGACATAGGCCTCCTTCTGCAAACGCGACCTGCTTTGGGCGGAAACGTCATGGCTACCATCCGCACTAAAAACTCAAGGTCTCAGATGGCTACCGCAAGGCCGGGCGTGATGAAAAGAATGCCGGCCAATCCATCGAGAAAAGGCAAAATCATCAGGCATAAAGTTCTGCTATCCGCCAGTGACATCAGCCTTGAGATTATAAAGACGGAGCTTGGCAGGGGAGATGTAAACTTCAACGCCGAGATAATTGTCAGCGGCGGCAAAGGTATGCAGAGCAGGGATAATTACGAAATCCTTTTGGATTTGCTTTGCGGAGCTTTGAGTAAAAGATTAGGTACACAGGTTGAAAGAGGGGCATCCCGTGCAGCGGTCGAGCAAGGTTTTATCGGTCGGGTGCACCAGGTCGGCCAAACGGGCACTTCCGTTGGACCGAAACTTTACGTTGCTTTGGGGATTTCCGGTGCCATTCAGCACATGATTGGTGTTGCCAGCACAGAAACTATCGTCGCAATCAACAGCGACCCGAACGCACCGATCTTTAAGCAGTGCGATTATTATATTGTCGGAACCGTCGAAGAAACAGTTCCAGGATTGGTTAAAGCATTAGAGGAAAAGTAGAAAGTGTCAAACAACCAGGATTACAACCTTGTCCCGAGCGCCGTCGAGGGAAAAGTGACAGTTTTGGTGGTTGGCGCAGGACCGGCTGGACTGGCTGCCGCGATAAAGCTTAAAACCTTAAAGCCGGATATTGATGTTTGCGTTATCGAAAAGGCAGCCGACCTGGGCAATCACAATCTCTCCGGCGCAGTTCTGGAAGCGGAGCCTTTGCACAGCCTGCTGGATTCAGCAGCGCCCGGCTGGAAGAATACCGATGCAGCCAAAAACGTCCTGGCAAACAAAATTGACAAAGATAACATCATGTTCCTGCTGGGAAAGAAGATGTCATTTAACATCTTCTTTATGGTTCGGCTGGCAAGGCTTTTCCGCCTGGGTTTCGGCCAAATGATACACAAGGGCGATTATTCCGTCTCGATAAGCAAGCTCACTAAATGGTTAGGACAAATCACAAAAGACCTCGGCGTAGAGGTGCTGACCGGCTTTGCCGCACAGGATATTATCCTCGATGGTGACGCCGGCAGAGCCTTCGGCGTAAAGCTCGTTGACCAGGGACTTGATAAAGAAGGCCATAAACAGCCCAACTACGTTGAAGGTGAAATTATAGAAGCTGACTTTGTAGTGCTCGCTGAAGGCTGTGACGGCCTTGTGACAGAAAAATTCGTGGAAAAGGCAGGTCTGCAAAGGCAATGTCACCAGCTTTACTCGGTCGGCGTCAAGGAGCTTATAAAAGTAAGCCCTGAACAATACAATAAATTCACGGCCGGCCGAGTCGTTCACGCGATGGGTTATCCGATATGGACGCCTGTCATCGGACCGGGCATGTTCGGCGGCGGCATCGTATATGCCGGCGAAAAAGACCACCTTTCAGTCGGCATGATAGTCGGGGCAGACTGGAAATACTATGACTTAAATCCACAAGATGCACTTAGTAATTTCAAAGAGCACAGTTTTGTAAAGCAGTTTATCGAAGGTGGCACTATCGTAGAAGCCGGTGCGAAAATGATTCCAGAAGGCGGATACTACGCCATTCCGCGAGAGCCGCAAACCGGTTGCATCGGCAAAGGCAATGTTATTATTCTGGGCGATAGTGCCGGCTTTGTGAATATGCTAAAAATTAAAGGTCTGCACAACGCCATCGACTCCGGCATACAAGCGGCTAAAGCTATCGCCGACACCCTCGATAGTCCGCAGCAGGCAGCGGTCAAATATACCGAGCTAGTTGAGAAATCTAATATTATGAAGGAGATGTTCTCTGCCCGGAATTTCCGCCAGACGGTGGCGATGTTTGGGCCTTTGCAGGGGATGCCGTTATCGGTTTTCGGAGGCCTTTTGCCGGGATTTAAGATAGAAAAAGATTACCAGGCGATGACCGTATTAAATTATCGGCTCAAGCCCGAACAGAATTTTGATAAAGATACCTTTACCGCAATGGCTGCAACCGAGCATCGTGAGGAGCAGCCTTCACATTTGAAGATTTTAGATAGAAGCATTTGCGAGACAAAGTGCACGCCGAAGTTCAAAAGTCCCTGTATCACGTTCTGTCCCGCCGGTGTATATGAAACCATCCACGATGAGGTAAAGCCTGCCAATCCGTCGAATTGTTTGCACTGTAAGACCTGCCAGCGGAAATGTCCCTTCGACAATATCCGCTGGACTTGCCC
>CAZIED010000113.1:0-7345 GCA_964538525.1 uncultured Pirellulales bacterium
CTCGTGCTACGTAGCGTCCCGCCAAAGGCGGGGCTACTACGCAGAGTAGCATTTGGTGCCTGCGTTGTCGGCCAAAAATGTCCTCACCGTGGCGTCAACCACGCCTCCGGGCATTTTTTCACCTGCCGCCTTGTCCTCGAACTTTTCGCTCGGCCTCATAATGACCTGGTTATTCGTATAGACTCTTAGTGTTAATCGAAACGATTCGACGCTGGCGGGATGGACAAAGAAATTCCCGATTTCCTATTGTAAATCGAAAATCGAGTTATAGTCCTAAAAAAGTAAAGTATTTGAATATTTTCCTTGCGGTATAGGCGGTTAATTTAGTATAAATATATTGGATTATTTTTAGATTTGCCTTTGTTGCCAAACAAGGATCAGGTGTCAGGGACCAGTTGTCGGCTGACCTCCAATACCCGAATCCTGAGCAAAGAACACCGATTCGAAGGAGGAAAGATTATGTACGAGAAAAAATTTATTAAGTGCATGCTCTGCTTTGTCTTGATACTGTGTTTTTCCATCACAACTGGAGTCAGAGGAGCCAATATTTTATTTATCTCGGTAATGGACGACCCACCGGTGTTACAGCCGTCAGATGATGCGCTTAAAGCCTTCCTGGAAAGCCTGGGACACACGGTCACCTATTTCGATGATGATGGGACCGCACTGGATATGAAGGCCGCTGCTGCAGCCGCGGATGTGGTCTTTATATCCGAATCGCCGGGCTCCGCCAAAGTCCAAGCCAAAATCAATGAAATTGCAACACCTATGGTGGTCGGCGAGCCCTGGGCCTGGGATCAAATGGGTCTGGGAACACTTACTACTGGAGCCTCCGCTGAAGGCGTTAATGTTGCCACAACAGACATAGAGATAGCTGCACCCGGACATCCTCTGGCGGCAGGTCTAACCGGGACCGTGACCGTTCTTACCGGTCTTACGGGTCCTCGTGGCACAGCACGATTTTCTACTGACACACCAGGCAGTAATGCCACCGTAATAGCCAGAGCTACCTTAAGTGATGGTGTTACTTATGATGTTATTTTCGTCTATGAAAAGGGTGCTACTTTGCCTTTACTTCCTGCGGATGGCACTCCTAACAAAGCTGCGGATATCCGAGTTTGTTTTGGCTTCGATGAGTTATCTTATCTTGTATGGAATGAGAATGCTTTTAAGCTTTTTGAAGCAGCGATTAACTTTGCTCTGGGTATAAGGTTTCAACCGCAGCCCTATAGTCCATCACCGTCTAATGGCCAGGCAGACGTACCACGCAATACGGATTTTAGCTGGCATAAAGGAATGTATAACGGAAAGAATAATGTGTACCTTGGAACAGATTTCAACGATGTCAACCAGGCCTCCGTAGAAAATCCACGGAACGTGCTGGTTGCCCAAAACAAAGCTGAGGCGGCTTATGACCCCGGCATCCTTGATTATGGCAAAACCTATTATTGGCGTGTCGATGAAGTCAACTCTACGCCCGATGCCACAGTGCATAAAGGCGACATCTGGAGCTTTACCGTAGTCAATTTTATTGTTGTGGACGATTTCGAGAGTTACACAGATTTGCCACCGAATAGGATATTCGACACGTGGAAAGATGGATTCGGCACGACTACAAACGGTGCTGTTGTTTGTTATCCTGACCCATGTTTTGCCAGGTTCGAGCATTTTGTTGAGACCTCGGTCATTAACGGTGGCGGACAGTCGATGCCATACTTCTACGACAACAACATGAAGTATTCGGAGGCATTCAGGCCGTTGAACGGTTCAGAGCAGAATTTGACCAGAGACGGTGTTACAACTCTATCGCTTTGGTTCAAGGGTTATGCTAAGTATGTAGGCAGCTTTAAAGAGCAGCCGGCAGGCACTTACACGCTGAGAGGTGCTGGCACGGATATCTGGAGCAACGCCGATGAGTTCCATTTCGCCTATAAGGAGGTTGCCAGCGGTGGCTGCATGATTATCGCAAAGGTCGAATGGTTTGACCCCCTCAATAAAGATACAAAGGCCGGCGTGATGATTCGTGATTCACTCGATGCGGGCTCGAGAAATACCGCGCTGCTGATCACGCCTGACCCTACAAAGGGGCTGCGGTACCAGAATCGTTACACCCTCAACGGTAACACAGAAAGACTAGATCCAGATCTCGATCCGAATGTTACCGTACCTTACTGGTTGAAATTAGAGCGTACGTCTGGTGGGCTTATCAAGGCAAATCGTTCGCCTGACGGCGTCAATTGGACGCCGTTCGCTTTGAAGACAATGTCGATGCAGTTTCCTATATACATAGGCTTAGCTGTGACCAGCCATGATGTTACAAAAGTGTGTGAGGCCAGATTCTCCAATGTCAGCTTCCCTAATAACGCCACTCTTACTGCGCAGCCATGGAAAGATATGGACATCGGCATAAAAAGCAACGGCACTGAGCCGATGTATGTTGCTCTGTCAGGTGCCGGCAAAACTGCAGTCGTGTACCATGATGATCCTAACGCGGTGAATATAAGAGATTGGACGGAGTGGCCTATCCCCCTGCAGAGATTTGCCGACCAGGGCTTAAACCTCAGCAATGTTGACAAGCTCGCTATCGGCTTCGGGACTAAAGGCGATATGACAAAGCCTGGCGGTGCAGGTAAAATGTTCTTTGACGACATTCGGCTGTATCGTCCACCTATGGAATAATGATTGGCTTTATGTTCTTCTTGAGATAATGTTATTGTGCTCGGTCTGGGCCTGTTCCGATGATACGGTACAGGCCCTTTTTGTAACTCGTGCTGCGCAGCGCTTCGCAGAGTAGTATCTGGCACAAGCATTTTAGCGTGGCGTTGGTCTGGTTCGCAATATATACTCTCAGACGTTATGTTTGAGAAAATCCTATCGTTTTATACAAAGAACTTCGCAGTCTGGGTAATCGTCTTCGGCATATTGGCGTACTTGTTTCCTGCTCCCTTCCGCGTTTTGGGACCGGGGATGGAATGGTTCTTTGCCCTTACGATGTTCGGCATAGGCGTAGTGCTGAAAACCGAAGACTTCCGGCAAATCGCTGCTAAGCCGACCCTCGTATTGATTGGCACTTGTGCGCAGTTTACTATTATGCCGTTTGGAGCGTATGCGGTGGCTAAGCTCTTTAACCTGCCGCAGGCACTGGCGGTCGGATTGATACTAACAGGTGCGGCACCGGATGCGATGTCAGGTAGCGTGATATGCTATATCGCCAGAGCCGACGTCGCTTATGCTGTTTCGCTGACGACCGTTTCTACGCTATTATGTCCGATATTGACGCCTGGATTAACATTTATTTTGGCACGGTCACGGCTGGAGGTTCCTTTCTGGAATATGGTGCTGCAGGTTATCCTGACAGTAATAGTGCCGCTCTTTACCGGCTTCGGCGTAAGGTATTACTTTAGAGAGAAAATTGAAAAAGTTTTGGCGATTTTTCCGGCGTTATCGGTGACCTTTATCATATTTATCTGCTCGTTAGTAATAGCGATGAATAAGGCACGGCTGGGTCAAATAACAGGGCTGGTTTTAGCAGCTTCGCTTACATTAAATATCTTTGGGATGGTGGGCGGCTATGTTGTCGGTATGGCTTTTCGGATGAATCTGGCCAGAAGGCGGACACTGGCAATTGATGTTGGCATGCAAAACGCCGGCCTGGGAATGGTGCTTGCAATATTGCACTTCGGGCAAGAGGCAGCGATGCCGGCGGCAGCTTTCGTGTTTATCAGTATTATTACAGCTTCTATAATGGCGGAAATCTGGCGGCGGCGGCCAAATGGATTAGTAGCAGAATAAATAATATATATTAGCGAACGCTATTGTATTCTGTCTGTGGAAAGTATATAATCTAAATCCAGCATTTGGATTTTTGACTTGTTCAAGCGGGCAGCCTTTGTGCGGCTGCCCCTTTATATGTAGGCGTATCTTGACTATCGAATATAATTTAGGAGATTTTGTATGGGTCCAAATTTGGCCATAGCAGGAGTGACGGGTGCGGTAGGACAGGAATTTCTGAAGATTCTCGAAGAAAGGGATTTTCCATTTGATTCGCTGAAAATTCTGGCAAGCAGCCGGTCGGCTGGCAAAAATATCGAGTTCAAGGGCAAGCAATATATTGTTGAAGAGATGACCCAAAACAGCTTCAGCCGAGTCGATATTGCGTTATTCAGCGCCGGTGCCTCACGAAGCAGAGAATTTGCTCCTGCGGCGGTACAAGCCGGCGCAGTCGTGGTGGATAATAGCTCGGCGTACAGGATGGACCCGAATGCGCCGCTGGTCATTCCGGAAATAAATCCGCAAAAAATCAAGGAGCATAAAGGCATAATCGCCAATCCAAACTGCTCTACTATTATCGGTATCGTGCCGGTTTGGCCGCTGCATAAGGCTAATCCGGTAAGGAGAATGGTCGTAAGCACCTACCAGGCGGCAAGCGGGGCAGGCATGCAGGCGATGCTGGAGCTGGAAAACCAGACACGTCAGATACTCAACGGCGAAAAGCCAACCTGTAAGGTTCTGCCGTACCAGCTGGCGTTTAATATCTTCAGCCATAATTCCGAACTCGGGCCGAATGGCTACAACCTGGAAGAAATAAAGATGGTTCGCGAGACCAGAAAGATTTTTGACTGTCCTGATATTGCGATTACCTGCACGTGCATACGCGTTCCGGTATTAAGGACGCATTGTGAGAGCATCAATCTGGAATTTGTCGGCCCTATTACGCCGGATGAGGTTAGAGACCTCTTAAGCACCGCGCCCGGCGTCTCGGTTCTGGACGACCGTGAGCACAATCGCTTTCCAATGCCGATTGACGCAGCCGGTAAAGACGACATCTTCGTTGGACGAATTCGGCAGGATGAATCCATGCCGGAAAATCGCGGCATCAATATCTGGGTCTGCGGCGACCAGCTCAGAAAAGGAGCAGCGCTTAACGCCATTCAAATTGCGGAGAAGCTACTGTGAGCGTTATTAATGGCTCTTCGCAATATAAAACTTACTATTGCTTATGACGGCAGCAGCTATCACGGCTGGCAAATCCAGCCTGGCTTTAAAACTATTCATGGGGTGCTTACCGAAGCAGCTCGAAACCTGCTGGGCAGCAAGGTAAGAATCTGCGGAGCGAGCAGAACCGATGCCGGTGTTAGCGCGCTGGGCCAGGCGGCCCTTATGCAAATCGACTCGCCGATACCAACGGAGAACTTAGCCGTTGCAATTACAGATAGACTTCCGGATGATATTGCGATTGTTGAGGCGGTGGAAGTTCCGATGGGTCTTGATATCATAGGTGATGTTAAGAGCAAATGGTACCGTTATACAATCTTCACGGGGGCTGTTCGGCCGGTGCTGCAAATAAGGCATTGCTGGTATATGCCGGCAAAGCTCGATATTGCTGCCATGAATGAGGCGGCGAAGGAGCTTGTCGGCATGAAGGATTTTAAGTCATTTGCCACCGCCGATGATAAGCGGGAAGACTCAGTACGAACAATCTTTCGCTGTAATGTCACTGTAGAGAATGACTGGATTTATATCAATGTGGAAGGTGATAGCTTTTTATATAATATGGTCAGGAATATTGTCGGCACACTCGTTGAGGTCGGCTTCGGCAGATGGAAGCCGGAGAAGATGAGCGAGATTCTGCAGGCAAAAGATCGAAAGGCAGCAGGACCAATTGCACCGGCTGCAGGATTGTGCCTAATGCGGATAGAGTACTAAAGAAGAATACAGGAGACAGAATACAGGAGACAGGAGATAGAAGGCTTGCGGAAAACAAATATACAAGGGAGAAGATAAAATTATTCAAAGACCACCGAAAATCTACCTTGATACAAATCATCTGGTCAATATTGCCAGAGTACGAAGAGGACAAAAACTTCCAGAAGGTCAGTCTGAAGAATTCTATAATCGCCTCGATAAATGCGTGACATCATATTGTGGCCTCATCTTCGATCAAGCCGCAACACTTGAATGGATTGAAGGCAAAGCAACGGCAGAATCCGCAAAAGAGATAGCGGACGTCGTTGATTCGGCGAATCTCAAATATCTCCTTGAGGCGGATTATCTTGTCTATACGTGGGAAGTGTTAGATCTATGCCATAACCAAAACCAGAGTATTCAAGTGCCCGATTTGCCCATATTCCAAAAACTCTCTGATAACAGAACTCTTTTTTCAGCACGTGGTATCTTAGTAAATCAGGTGCCAGACTATCTTGAAGAAAATGAGCTTGGTCAGCTTGAGAAAAAAGAAGGAACTCCAACTAAGGTTCCGATAGTGTCGGTGCGACAATGGGTAGAAGAAACCTTAAAATGGAAACATAAAAATCCAGAAACGTATCAGGAGAGAAAAAAGGCTTTCAATGCCTCATTATCAGAAGATATCGAACGAAAGGCTGAGTACTTCAATGATCCTCAACTCTATCGAAACGGCTGGTTGAAAGGGTATTTGAAAATAGACAGAATTTTAAAGACTTTTAATCCTCAACTTGATGTTGACAGTATTCTGGACAAAATCGATGCAACGAAATGCCCGGCTATTGACCTTTACTGGAAGGTTCGAGAAAAAAGAATGAAGTCCGGCAATCCTCCTCAGGATAATGATGTCGATGATTATGTATATATACCCGTTGTACCTTACGCCGACGTTATATTGATAGAAAAGAATTTGCGAGCATTTATCCTACAGGCAGACAAAAGCCGAAAATCAAAAGTGTTTTCCAAAGCGAGTGATGCTCTTAACGCTCTTGAAAAACAAGTATTTACATAACGATATTTTGGTATTTTGCGTTCTATTGTTTGAGTTAATGTGTCTTACTACTTGTGAAGGAAAATGATATGTCTGATAAAGAAAAAGCCAAAAGATTTACCGATTTAACAGTCTGGCAAAAGGCACATGCTTTTGTCTTATCTATCTATCGCTTAAGCACAGGTTTTCCAAAGACTGAAATCTACGGTCTGACCTCTCAACTGAGGCGTGCGGCCGTTTCTATCCCGGCTAATATCGCTGAAGGATTTAAGAAAAGAAGTGGTGCGGAAAAAGTACGATTTATGAATATCGCACAGGGCTCGCTTGAAGAATGCCGTTATTATCTGATCCTAACAAAGGATTTAAGATATGCTAATACTGAAGGGCTTTCATATCAGCTTGATGAGGTTGGCAGGCTTTTAGCAGGATATTCGAATGCTATAAGGTCTAATATGGAATAGTCCAGAAGAATTCTGAAACAGCAAAACAGACTTTTATATTGTAGCTTCTGTATTCTGTATTCTGTCTTCTGTCTTCTTTTTATGAGAATCGTCCATATAATAACCAGATTGATTCTCGGCGGTGCACAGGAAAATACGCTCATTACCTGCA
>CAZIED010000114.1:0-3839 GCA_964538525.1 uncultured Pirellulales bacterium
AGCACGAGCTTTGCAGCCGGCCGCAATAGAGCGGGTTATTCGGATAGGCTCTTAACATTCTTTTAGGTAATTATAAAACTTTTGACACCAAATTGGCTATGCTTAGCGAGGTCTTCTGCCGCATCGGGAGAATCAAAGGATTTGACGCATACGAGGATATAATCGTACGTTTTTTTCGCAAGCTCATCGAGAGATATGAAGCTGCCAAATGCCGTCGAATTTGCATGATAATCGCCGAAAAGGCCCGTTCTTACCAAGCCATGCTCGCGCAAGGCATTTACCGTATTTTCTCTGGCGATGATATTCACTTGAGCTTTGGCTTTGAGCAGGCAGCTTGCGATACTCAGCCCAACGGCACCGCTGCCGTAAACAAGTATCATCATAATTTGCGACTTGCCCTTTTCTTAAACTTATGTTTCTATGATTAGTGGCCATTATAATCAATAAATGGTATTTGAACAATCAAAGGGAACCTGATAGATGCAGGCGATGATACTCAAAAGGGTCGCACCGATTGAAAAAAAACCGTTAGAGCTGGAGGATTTGCCGATTCCGCAGCCTGGTATCGGCCAAATACGAGTAAAGATTTCTGCCTGCGGCGTATGTCACACCGAGCTTGATGAAATTGAAGGAAGACTCGCACCCAAAATACCAGTAATTCCTGGTCACCAAATCGTGGGTACCGTCGAAGCCCTCGGCAAGAGTGCCAAGCAATTCAGGCTGGGCGACAGGGTTGGAATAGCCTGGATAAACGGTGCCTGCGGCAGGTGCGATTTCTGCCAAGAGGGAAATGAAAACCTGTGTCTGGAATTTCGAGCCACCGGCTGCGATGCAAACGGAGGCTACGCCGAATATACCGTCGCCGGCGAGGATTTTGCGTATCCGATTCCGGATCGTCTTATCGATTGTCACGCAGCTCCTCTTTTGTGTGCGGGAGCGATAGGCTTTAGGGCTTTGAGGCTGACCGGCCTTCGGGACGGCCAAGTCCTCGGCCTGTTTGGTTTTGGTGCTTCTGCCCATATTGTGATTCAAGTAGTTAAGTATAAGTATCCGAGCTGCAGGGTGTTTGTTTTCACACGGACTGGACACGATAGTTTAGCTGAGAAGCTGGGCGCCGACTGGAGTGGTGCAACCGGCGATACTCCGCCGGATAAGCTGCATTGTGCGATTGATTTTACCCCTGCCTGGAAGCCGATAGTTGAAGCCTTGAGGGTGCTGGAGAGAGGGGGACGTCTGGTGATAAACGCGATACGGAAAGAAAATAAGGACCTGGAATCTTTCTTGAGTCTGGATTATCCCACACATCTTTGGCTGGAGAAGGAGCTCAAAACTGTGGCTAATATTACAAGAAATGATGTGCGGGATTTTCTACCTCTGGCGGCTGAAATTCCGATTGTTCCTGAGGTGCAGCAGTTTGGGCTGGCACAAGCCAACGAGGCACTAATTTTGCTAAAACAGGGGAAAATCAATGGCGCAGCAGTATTAAAGTTATAAGTTTGTAAATTGGTGATTGGTAATTGATAATTACCAGTTTCCAGTTACCGATTACCAGTTACCAGTTGGAAAGGGCTTTAATGGCAGTAGTAATTTATCATAAGCCTAAACTTGAAAATTCAATTATGTTCTGCGGTTGGCCGGGAATCGGGAACATAGGAATCTTGGCTATAGATACTTTAAGAAGCCTGTTAAAAGCTCAGGAATTTGCAGAGATTGAGCCTTGGGATTTCTTTGATCCACAAAAAGTCATAATCGAAAAAGGATTATTAAAAGAGATAGAATTTCCCGGCAATAAATTTTATTACCAGCGGCTTAAAGGCAGTGATGTGCTTTTTTTCATTGGTCAACAGCAACCTTGCCAAGCGGGGGCAATGTATGCCCAGGGCCAAAAGGCATATCAAATGGCCAATCTGGTCCTGGAAGTGGCGGAAAAATTCGGCTGCCGCAGGGTCTATACTTCCGGGGCAGCAGTAACTAACATACATCACACGGCAAAATCAAAAGTCTGGGCGGTGCCTAATCATCAAAACCTCATCAATGAGATAAAACAATATCAAAACACTTTTTTCATGTCGGAAATCGAGGCTAAGACGAAAGGGTTCAGGGTTCGGGGCTCGGGGTTTGGGGTTCGGGATTCAGACACCTGTTCTCTGACACCTGACCCTTATACTTATCATGGTGTCATCACCGGCTTAAACGGACTTTTGCTGGGAGTGGCTAAGAAGAGAGGCCTGGAGGCGATTTGTCTGATGGGTGAAATTCCTTACTATCTACAGACGGCCCCTTGGCCATATCCGAAAGCATCGAAAGCTGTCCTTGAAGTTTTAACCAGGATTCTCGATGTCGAAATTAATCTGAGATCGCTGGAGGTGCTTACCCAAAAAGTGGAACAAAACATTGAGCAGTTTCTGGAAAACCTTTACAGCATGGGGGCTCTTCCGCCGGAGATACGAGAAGAAGTTGAAAAATTAAAATACGCCCATCCTGCCGGGCCGGGGCCGATTACCGAGGAAGAGCAGAAAAAAATGATGGACCATGTCGACGAGCTTTTTGACCAGGAGGGTCGGACTGATGAAAGACATCTTTAGATTCTCCCCCCGATCCGGTCGGGGTCTGCCCAAGTTTGAAAATTCATCTTTGATTGTTGGCTGGGATAAAGACCCAGGCCAGGTCGGTCTAAAAGTAATAGAGTACTTGAATATTAAAATGAACGGCACGAGCTTCTGTGAAATTGAGCCGGTAGATTTTTTTTCTTTGGAAGGAGTGACCGTTGAAGAGGATATGGCTCGGTTCCCGTGTGGTAAGTTCTATAGTGGCGACAGAAAAGACATTGTGATATTTGAAGGCAGTCCGCCGCTATTTGAGCGATACAGATACTTAAGCGCCATCTCGGATTTGGCCCTTCGCTGCTGCAATGTAAAGCATATCTGTACTATTAGCGGAACCGCTTCCTCGATAGCTCATACAAGTCCGAGAAAAATACTGGCTGTTTTTAATCAACAAAAGTTTCAGAAAGAGCTCCGAGGCTTTGGGCTGAAATATATAACTTGGCAGGGGACGCCAGCAATTAATAGTTATCTTTTATGGGTAGCTGAAAGAAGAGGTATCCCTGCCGTCAGCTTCTGGACGGAGATACCATTTTATTTGGCAGCCCAGCCGTGCTGGGTGGATTTTCAGGCCGTAAAGCGAACCTTATGTTTTTTTAACAAGAGATTTAATTTGGTGCTGGATCTGAAAGACCTCGACGAACAAATCGCCCGGCAAAATGCAAGGATTAATCGGCTAAGGCAGGATGATTCAGCATTTGACAGGTCTATAGGAGTATTGGAGAATGGTTTGCCTCTAACCGAAGAGGAACAGATGGGGCTTATTAAAGCCGTATCCGAGCTTCTTGAGTCCGGAAAGAACCTTGTGTGAGACCTTCTTTGTTCATCGTTCATTGTTCGTAGTTCATCGACGAACCCAGCGCCCCCTGATCCCTGCTTTATAGACGGCTATCATTGAAAATATTACAAAGTTTTAGCCCGATAAAGATTCTTCTTGCTCTATATACGATTAATCTGGTATAAATGTATTTATAAGGATTTTTAGATTTTTTACACTTCGAGGTGTTAATTTCCGTAGTTTTTGGCGGGCAGTTGAAGTATAATAAGCACCGAATTTAAGGCAAAATGTTGGCTGCAGAATCGGTGGCCTTAAATATGAGTTAATCGTCAAGATGCCCTACGGCACTGCTCAATATAGCCTCGAAGGAAGGAGACCAAGTCAAATTACAGAAAATGCCTGGATACAAGCATTGAATTATTTGGAGGGCGATGTTTATTATAGGACTTAAGGAGGTT
>CAZIED010000114.1:3939-6014 GCA_964538525.1 uncultured Pirellulales bacterium
GTGGCCAAAGCACAAGAATTGTTGGTTTAACTTTTATGAAGGAGGAATATTATGTGCAGAAAGTTGATTTACCTTGTTTCTTTTATGTTGATTCTGAACATAGTGAGTAATGTTCAGGCCGATACGATTACAGTCGGTAGCGACGCTGACACCTACGTGGGCGACGCTGCGACCCATGGTGATGCCACCGGCATGTATCTTCAGAACACAGCCAATTATGTTGGTTATCTGCGCTTCGATCTTTCTGGTCTCGACATCATGACCGTCGAAAGTGCGACGTTGACACTGACCATCTCCGGCGATACGCCACGCAACGACAATCCTGTCACCGGTCGTTTTGCTCTGAACGGCCTGGATAACGTTGCCGATAACACGCCTCAGAACTGGGATGAAGCCACCCTGGATGTAAACACAGTCGGGGCTGAGTGGAAGACAAATGCCGGCGAACCGTTAGTCAATGTCACCGTTATGGATATGAATGAAGCTAATCCTGCTGCCTCGCCAATCACCGAGACCATCACAGGTACAGGGGATTATTGGTTACCGGGAGCGAGGATTATCACCGTTACTGGAGCTCCGCTTGCCAGCTTTATTCAAAGCCGAATTGATGATGGCGGTTTAGTCACATTTCTTCTGCAATTCCCGGGCGGCGGTTCCGGCAGAGGGTATGGAATCGCTACCAAAGAGAATGCCACTGAGACTCTTCGTCCAAAGCTGGAGCTAACCTACCAGGCCGTGCCTGTGCCCGAGCCGCCTGCGACTGTGATAGGCGACTTTGAAGGGACAATGGACGGCTGGGGTGCGGGGTGGGAGGGTTCTCCCGTTCTTGCTAATTCCACAGCCGGAGCCACGTTGGGTAGCCAGAGTCTTAGTGTACAGTGGACGGGTAAGTTCTGGGTTCTTCAGTGGAGTGCACCGTCGTTGGTACCAACTATGGGACCTGGCGCGCGGCTTTCGTTTGACTTAACGGCGTTTGGTTCGGACTTCGGAAACTGGGCCAAGGTCGCTGATAAGATTGCTTTAAATAGCGACGGTCCCAGCGGCTGGAAAGAGTATAACAATCTCGCTACAGCAGTAGAAAGGAGCACCGGCTTAGCGAGCAGCTTAGATTTTGGTTCATGGTCAGGTACCGTCGAAAGGACCTTCAGCCTTGACATTTCGAACTATGATGCAAAAGGTGCCACCTGGTTCCAGATTAACATATCATTGCAGGTGTCACCGGAGACCGGGACAGGGAGGGTCTATTTAGACAATGTTAAACTGATCGATGTCACGCTTACGCCTGCACCTGAGCCTGAGCCTACGCCTGAGCCTGAGCCTACACCTGAGCCTGCGCCTGAGCCTACGCCTGCGCCTTCTGAAGTTACAGTTATTGGCGACTTTGAAGGGACCCTTGACGGCTGGACAGGGGCGTGGGCTGGAACCGACGATCTTGGGAACGCCACAATTGGTGCCACGTTGAATAGCCAGAGTTTGAGTGTAAAGGTCGGTCCTGGCGATTTCTGGAAACTTCAGCGTGATGGACAACTGAGTCTGGTTGGCGCGACGGCGATAGAGGCTGATGTGACATTTGTCGCCTCGGAATGGCCGGACCCCAATTCCTGGCTCAACGTCAATAAGATTGCTATTCAGGACCACACCGCCTGGGCCTGGCAAGAGGTAGGTCTGCCCGCGATGACAGTAACAAAAGTCAGCGGCGCAGAACCGCCAGCTCCTGACGCGGACGGAAACATAGCGTGGTGGAAACCAGAGATGGGTGACACGACATGGACCATTTCATGGAGCCTTGAGGGCAAGACTTTGACAAACGATGTGTACAGCTTATTCCTGTCTTTGCAAAATACTAACATTGCAAAAGATAAGGCAGGGCTTGTTTACATCGACAATGTGCAAGTGATCGTGCCTCCTGTTACCGAAACTGTTGTTATAGCCGACTTTGAAGGGACGCTGGAAGGCTGGACAGGGGCATGGGCTGGGACAGACGATCTTGGGAACTCCACAATCGGAGCCACGTTGAATGGCCAGAGTTTGAGTGTAAAGGTCGGTCCTGGCGATTTCTGGAAACTTCAGCGTGA
>CAZIED010000114.1:6114-7302 GCA_964538525.1 uncultured Pirellulales bacterium
TCAATAAGATTGCTATTCAGGACCACACCGCCTGGGCCTGGCAAGAGGTAGGTCTAGACGCAATGACAGTAACAAAAATCAGCGGTGCTGACCCACCAGCTCCTGACGTGGACGGAAACATAGCGTGGTGGAAGCCCGAGATGGGTGACACGACATGGACCGTTTCATGGAGCCTTGCGGGCAAGACTTTGACAAACGATGTGTACAGCTTATTCATGTCCTTGCAGAATACTAACATAGCAAAAGACAAGGCAGGGCTTATTTATGTTGACAATGTGCGGCTGGTCGTGCTCGCTGCGCCTCCGCCTAAACCGGTTCCCCCACCTAAAATCATCTGGGTATCGGATTCTCATCAGACCATCCCGGGCGTCACTGCACCCGATGACCAGGGCTGGGTTGACATGCTGATAGCAGCGGGTTTCGATGTGGTCCAAAAGCCACCCATCTCAGCAGGGGTTGGGCCTTGGCAAGAGTTGGACGCCAGCGAAATAGCAGAACTTGAGGACGCTAACCTTATCATCTTCAGCCGCGATACGAGTAGTGCGGGCCATAATTCCGATGTCAATGAGCGAACCCTATGGAACAGTTTCAAGACTCCGATGATTAATTTGCAGACTTATCTAATGCGGAGCAACCGCTGGCTGTGGTTTAATACGAACAGCCTGGGAGAGCGACAAAGCTACTTTGACGCTATGGCTATTGACCCGACAAATCCTGTTTTTATCGGAGTGAATCTTGACTCTAACGGTGTAGTCCAATATCTGGATCCGGATGTTTATCCGGTACACTTGACCTTTGTCAACTTTGCCGATGCCGGAAATGGAAAGGTTATTGCAGTCAGGCCCGACAATAGCAATCCTCTGATTGTTGAATGGGATCCCAATGTGCCATTCTACGCCGGCTCAACCCAGACGCCGGGTGGCAGGCGTATGTTCTTCACCGCCGGCACCCAGGAGGCATCCGGAACTAACATCGGTTATGGTGTAAATAACCTTACCGCTGAAGGCAAGAGGATGTTCATCAATGCTGTACGTTATATGATGGGTATAGAGTCGGCTGATATTCCTATTGTAAACTTCAGCTTTGAAGATCCCAACTCCAAACAAAATGCCTGGGATGGTGGAACAAATGATAAAGGGACTTTCGTGGACGTTCCCGGCTGGAACAGTGATACAATTGCTACCGACT
>CAZIED010000115.1:0-7287 GCA_964538525.1 uncultured Pirellulales bacterium
GCGTCTATGCCGTTTTCTAACTGGAAATCGATAATTTCATCGAGCGTTTGCCAATCAATCTGGCCATCACGAAACGGCGTAATCAACGCTACCATTGCTCCTGTGAACATTTTTAATCTCCTTTTGAGTTTTTTGTTCGTTGTTCATTGTTCATTGACAATCGATTTTCGACGAACTATGAACTCATAACTACGAACTATATCTATTTATCAGCTCTATCATCTGTGCGGTTGCCTGCCTTATGCCGACAAAGACCGCTCGTGCTATGATGCTGTGGCCGATGTTGAACTCACAAAGTCCCTTGATTCGAGCGACCGGCCCGATATTGCGGTAAGTCAAACCGTGCCCCGCGTGCACAACAAGATTATTTTCGGTCGCAAAATCTTTTGCCGCTTCCAGATCGGATAGCCTTCGTGCGATGTCTTTTGTGCTCACGGCATTTGCATACATGCCGGTATGCAGCTCTACAGCATCACAGCCGGCGCGGGCTGAAGAGATTATTTGCTCTTTTTCCGGCACGATAAATGCACTCACCAGGATGCCCTTTTTGTGCATTCTTTTGACCACTTCGGTAAGGCGTTTTTTATACTTCACACAGTCCAGACCACCTTCGGTGGTTAGCTCAGCTCTTTTTTCTGGAACAAGTGTTACTTGGTCAGGTTTTATCTCTTCGGCGATTTTGACTATAGGCTCATCCATGCACATTTCGAGATTGAATTTACAGGCGACGGTCTCTTTTAATAAGCATACATCACGGTCGTTTATGTGGCGTCTATCTTCACGCAGATGCACGGTGATCCCGTTAGCTCCAGCCAGCTCGCACTCTACCGCTGCCCAGAGCGGGTCCGGCTCAATGGTTCTGCGAGCCTGCCGAATCGTGGCAACGTGGTCGATATTAACATTTAGGACAGCCATTTTTCCGATTCCTGCACTGCGGGATTCCTCACACTATAAATAAATCGGAGCGATTATAGCACTGATGTTTTATTTGGCAAACAAATTAGCAAGCGTATTTATAATAATCTTTGATTTAAAACAATCCATATCCTGAACTGAAAGTTGCATAACCCATTTTTAGAACTTGTATTGCCAACCTAACCATTACGAAGAAATAAATCAGCCGCACCAGCCACCGGCAGAACTCTACGAAAAGCCATTCAGCGGTCTCGCTTGCGTTGTCGGCAAGGCGTTTAGTGGTTTTTTCAAGCTCGCCTGATTCTTCGCCGATTTGCCATAGATTTAGAAAGTCAAGCGGCAGTTTGCGAGAAAATCCCTCGAAAATCATCTTTCCAGCCTTTGCACTTTCGGCACCGCCTTTCAATAAATTAGTCATAACGGCATTGCCTGTTACATCTGAGGCTTTCTGTGCGCATTGCGTTATTGGAATACCTGCCTCGTAAAGCATGTTGAATGTCCGGCAGTACCGGCTAAGTGCGAGCCGTCGAATAGCCTGGCCTAAAACAGGAATCCATATTAGAAAGGTGTCCAAAATTTTGCGAAGCAGGCCTGTGTTCGGCATCAGACGGTAGATAGCAACGATTGTTGCAGCAGGTATGTAAAATATGGCTAACGTTCCTAATACCTGCAGGAAATAATTAAAAAAAGTGATTTGGCCCAGAATCAGGTATGGAAGCGGAAAAATCGGAGCAGCGAGAGTTATTATTGTAGCCGGCAGCAATAATCCAGAGATAATAATATGTTTTAATCGGTTGCAGAACTCATACCACTGTGATAGAAGCTTCAGAGATTGTGGCAGCTTGCCCGACATTTCCGCCGCTTCCACCAGCGTCACATCCAGAGGAGCAAATACCCATGGGAACTTTTTCATTGTTTCTGCAAGGCTGTCGCCTGATGATGCACCTTTGGCTAATTCGGAAAAGGCTTTTTTCAGATATCCTTTTGAGCTTGCGGTGGTAGTGTCGAGAGCCTTGAGTATCGGCATGCCGGCATCGAGCATAATAGAAAGATTGTAATATGCTATAGCGAGTTTTTTTGCCATGATAGGTATTATATTGATAAAATTTTTTTGTTGATTTAGTATATCCGCAGCCTAAAGGAATAAACATTATTATAAAGAAAAATTGGTATATTTAATTCTATGAGACTAACCTGGGCCAATCGAATGACGATATTCAGGATTCTGCTGATAGTTCCTTTTGTGATTTTTATGCTGAAGGTAAATGACCTTGAGCTTAGAGCCGGCCTGCGTGATGTTATGCGGTATATCGCGACAGTCATTTATTTGTTTATGGCGATTAGTGACGGCCTTGACGGCTATCTGGCTCGCGTAAAAAAGCAAACTACCAAATTGGGTGCCTTTCTGGACCCTGTCGCTGACAAATTGTTAATCACCGCTGCTTGTCTGCTGCTGTCCTCTGAGCGAGGACATGTAGAATCTTTTATGCTGCCGCCAACGGTTGTGGTCTTGATAATCGGCAAGGACCTGTTTTTGCTCATTGGTTTTATCATTGTTTATCTTATTACTTCAAAGATTCATATCGCTCCCGTTTTCGTTGGTAAATTTGCTACTGCCCTGCAGCTGTCAATGGTAGCGGGAATTCTGATTGCTCCAGAGGTTTCTCATGCTATTCCTTGCTGGATTTGGTTCTTGCGGACTCTCTGGTGGTCGGCGGCAGTGACAGCTATTATTGCGACCCTTATTTACATTCGCAAAGGAAGTCGTTATATTGAACAATACGAACAGAAATTAACCACGCAATAAAAATTAAATATCAAAAATCAAAACTTGTCCCTTCGACAGGCTCAGGGCAAGCTCTGAGCAAAGTCGAAGGATGCAAAATGTAAAATTAAAAAAGTTCGTAGTTCTGGGTTCATAGTTCATTGAAAAACTACGAACTCTGAACAATGAACAACGAACCAGGATTAAGATTTTTTACTTTTTATTTTTGAATTTCTTGTAAATATGGTGATGCAATTTAGTGAAATCCCGGAGATTTTATCAGACCTTCGGCAGGGTAAAATTATAGTTCTTGTCGATGATGAAGACCGTGAGAATGAAGGGGACCTGCTCTGCGCGGCGGAGAAGGTAACGCCGGAGATTATTAACTTCATGGCAAAGTACGGCAGGGGGCTGATTTGTCTGCCGCTGACGCCTGAGAAATGCGATTCCCTCGGTTTGTACCAGCAGACCATTGAAAATACTGCAAAGTTTAAAACGGCTTTTACGGTCAGTATCGATGCTGCTGATGGTATAACAACGGGTATCAGTACAGCGGATCGTGCCAGAACGGTTCAGGTGGCAATTTCTGATGGTGCCAAACCAGGCGACCTTGTTCATCCGGGTCATATATTCCCGCTGCGAGCCAGGGAAGGTGGGGTGCTGGTTCGGGCAGGACAGACCGAGGGAGCAGTTGATTTAATGCGGCTGGCGGATCTAAAGCCGGCTGGTGTGATATGCGAGGTTATGAATGACGACGGCACAATGGCGAGGGTGCCGCAACTATTGAAATTTTGCGAAAAGCACAATCTTAGGATTGTTTCGATTGCCAAGCTCATAGAATACAGATTGCAGCGGGAGAGCCAGATTAAACGAATTGAGTGCGTGAATCTGCCGACAGATTACGGCCAGTTTAAGCTAATCGGCTATGAGAGCATAACATCGCTTGAACCGCATCTGGCCCTTTGCAAAGGAGGCGTTGGAAATCTTGATGAAAATAATATGCCCATCGAGCATGATGAGCCGGTGCTGGTAAGGGTGCATTCGGAGTGTATGACCGGCGATTTGTTTCATTCGCAGCGATGCGAATGCGGTTATCAGCTCGTAACCGCTATGAAGATGATAGAAGAGGAAGGCAAAGGTGCCTTGATTTATCTTCGGCAGGAGGGCAGAGGCATCGGCCTTACCAATAAATTACGCGCATATAAGCTTCAGGAGCAGGGTCTTAATACCGTTGAGGCCAACCTGAAGCTGGGCTTTGCCGCTGACAAGCGTGATTATGGAATTGGCGCCCAAATCTGTCGCGATTTAGGGCTAAAAAACATTCGAATACTAACTAATAATCCCAAGAAGATAAGCCGGCTGGAGGTTTATGGCATAAAAATTGTAGAACAAATCCCGTTAAAGGCTGAGCCGGGCAAGTATAATATTGAGTATTTGCGGGCTAAAAAATATCACTTCGGCCATTTGCTTGATGAGGAACCATAGAATGAAGGTAGATGCCATAATATCGTGGGTGATTTTTTTAATATTCTTTTTGTGCCAGGCCGGCTGTGAGCATATACAATTGACTACCGAACCAGCGTCAAAAACGGAGCAGAGTTCCGACGTATCTTTATATACTCCCTATGCTCCTGACAAGGTCGATATTATGCCTTTTACTGGATTAGTCGGGCTTGGTAGTACCGAGCAATTGCCACAGGTAAATATTTATGTGAGTTTATTGGACTCATTCGGTTCACAAATCAAAGCGCCCGGCATATTTCGTTTTGAAGTGTATGAATATGTACGGCTTTCTTCAGAGCCGTTTGGCAAAAGGATTGCTATATGGCCGGACGTTGATTTGACAATCGCGGCTGAAAATAATAAATACTGGCAGGATTTTTTAAGGGCTTACCGGTTTAATTTGCCCTTTGAGCCGGGAGGCTCCCAAAGCTATATATTACTGGTTACATTTTTAAGCCCGACCGGCAGGCGGCTTTCAGATGAGTTTATTTTCAAACGCACAAAATGATAACTTGGGCACCAAGGAAATCGAGTTAAACTCTAAATCCTAATATCTAAATCCGACTTGTCGGACGAGTCCGAAACAAAACCAAATGATTTAAATTCAAAACATGTCTGACGACAGTCAAGATTCAAAACAAAGGCACCATTTAAATAGCGATAGCTGTTTTGGTCATTTGTATTTTGAATTTCGAATTTGTTTAGGGTTTAGAATTTAGGATTTCGGAATTCTCCGCTGCCGTCGGGGTTAAATTGCATTGACCGGAAAGGGATAATCTGCAATTATATCCTGCCAAAACTCTGCGTAAAACGCATTGTGAATCCCCCAATAAACCCGTCCTGAGCCGGGTCGAAGGATTAGGGGGTTAAATATTTTATCGGAACATTTTTATCATATATCGGTCTAACTAATTAAAGGATAAGGCCTTGCAGTCAGAAATGGCAAATATTGATATTGCCGATACAATCCTTGTTGAAAGGTGCAGGCAGGGTGATTCTGCGGCGATGGAGAGGCTGATACTAAAGTATCAGAACCGAATTTATAACGTCATATTGAAAATATGTGCAAATCCGGACGATGCTGCGGAACTTACTCAGGAAACATTTGTCAAAGTAATAGAAAGTGTAGATAGATTTGAAGGTAAAAGCAGCTTCTATACCTGGGCTTTCAGGATTGCTGTTAATCTGACCTTGAATTACTGTCAGCGCGGCGCCAAGTTCAGGCTCAAGAGCCTGGATGCCACCGACCAGGAGCAAGATTCGCAAGCAGGACAGGCGTTAAAGGAGTTCCTTAGCGATGATAATATATCTGACCCGGCAATGGAGGCTCAGAATAAGGAACTGTGGGAGATAGTTGTTAAATCTCTGATGGAGCTGGATGAGGAACATCGGACGGTCATAGTCCTGCGTGATATTGAAGGTATGAATTATGCTCAAATCGCGGATGTGCTGCAGATTAAGTTAGGCACGGTCAGAAGCCGTTTGAGCAGAGCCAGAAGCAAATTAAAAGAGATAATGGAGACCAAGCTACAATGAACCAACCAGACCAAAATATTGATGAATTGCTGAATAGCTTTATTGATGGTGAGCTGTCAGACAATCAAAGGATGGAGGTTCAACGTCTGATAACACAGGATACAGATTCTGCAAAGCGGCTGCGACAGCTTCAAAAGGTTAAGATGCTGATTAGCTCTTTACCGCCTGTCATGGCACCAGCCAGTATAGTTGAGGCCGTCTCCAAACACCGGACGCCGAACGCCGAACACCGAACTCCGAAGTTAGTGTTTCGCAAGGTCCTGGCAGCGGCTGCCATGATTGCCTTATTAACCATATTTGCGGGGGTAATTTATACAATTCTTGCACCCGAATCTACACCGATACAGCCGAGACAAACGGTAGCAGTAGTAGAATCCCTGCCCCCAAGAGTGTCTGAAGCAGGTTTTAGCGGCAGACTTGAATTGAAAACAGTGGCCTTATCTGCCGTTGACGCATTTATTAATAGGGCAATCAAAGATAACAACCTTTCGGATTATGTGAACGTAACACGTCAGGCTAACAGAAACTTTTATTCCTTTACTTGTAGCCGAGAAGACTTAAACCTGCTGTTGTCCGATTTACAGAGTATTTGGCAAAGGTTTAGCTTGGCCACATTATCCGTGGATACCGAGCAATTCAATTCGCCAGTCATCGTTAGTACGATTACTGCCGACCAGACTACCAAGATTATCAGTCAGACTAATCCGGAAAAGGCTGTCGAGACGGCCAGAGATTTTGCAGTCTTAAACAACATGGCTGAGCTTATGCCCGGCAAACAAATCCTGACTGCTATTAATGGTGGAAGCGTAAATTTAATCCCCCAGGGTGGGATACCAAAGCCGGTCTTGACGGGAGAGCAGAAGACGGTTAAGAAAACAAACGCTCGGCCGGAAGACAGGCAAGAGGTAAGCCTGACGATTGTAGTAGTTGGCAGCAATTAAATATCAAAAATCAAAATGTAAATATCAAAATTAAGGATGTCGTCCTGCAGGACTCCACAATTTTTAATTTTAGTTTTTTAATTTTTAATTTCAGAACAAGTTAATGCTTGAAGTAAGGGACTGTTGTTTAGTCGTTGTTGATGTGCAGGGGAAGCTCGCTCAACTGATGTACAATAAGCAAGCTCTCATTAAAAACATCCAAATCTTTATACAAGCCTCTAAAATTCTTGATATTCCAGTTCTATGGAGTCAACAGTGTCCCGATGCTCTCGGGCCGACAATTCCGGAAGTAGCCGAGCTTCTGACCGACAACGAACCGATAAATAAAGCAAGTTTCTCCTGCTGCGGCGAGGATTCCTTCAACGACAGATTACAGGTCTTGAATCGCCGGCAGGTTCTTCTTTGCGGCATAGAAACTCACGTCTGCATTTATCAAACAGCGATTGATTTGCTCCGCAAAGGCTATGAGGTAAATGTGATTTCCGATGCTGTTTCATCCAGAACGCAGGAAAATAGAAACATAGCAATCAGCAGAATGGCCGCCGAGGGTGTAAGGATTAGTTGCACCGAGATGGCCTTATTCGAGCTACTCAAAACCGCTGAACATCCCCAATTCAAACAAATCGC
>CAZIED010000116.1:0-7266 GCA_964538525.1 uncultured Pirellulales bacterium
GGATGGTTCCAATCCGGTTAATCTCACTGATACGGCGGATTTGGACGAGATGTATCCCCACGTCTCGCCCGATGCTACCAAGATTTGCTTTGTTGTCGATGAAGCAAAGGGGGGAAATAAGGTCCGAAGTGTCTATTATATGAATATTGATGGGACCAAACGCGTCAAAATAGCTGATAATGCCCGTGAGCCATGCTGGAGTTTTGACAGCAAAAGCATCGCATATCTCAAGGGCGAGTTCGAGCGCTTCAGCACAAGGGAGTATGCAACATCGGGTCTTTCAATTTACGACCTTGAAACCGGTTTGCATAGAGAGCACCCGAATAAAAGTCTTCATCATCTTTATGCCATTTGCTGGTCGCCTAATGGTAAATGGTTTGTAGCTGCTGTAGAAGGAGGTATGGGTTATAGCGATACTATAATAGCTTTCGAATATGATGGAATGAGAGTTTTTGACCTTGCAAAATGGGGAGTTAAAGGTTGCAGACCTGATTTCAGTCTTGATGGAGCTAAAATGACATGGGGAGAAACAGATTGGAATCTTTGTATTGGAGAATTTGATGTGACATCCGGTGAGCCACGCATCTCTAATATCCGTGAGTATGTCAGATGCCTGGAAGAAGATAAGGTCTATCATGTTGATTTCTCGCCGGATGGGAAGTATATCGCTTTTAGCTTCGGTCCTTTCAGAGGCGGACAACAAGTTGGAAGTAAAGCACCGGGCTGGGATATTTGTGTCACCGACATGTCCGGCAAGTGGGTAAAAGTCACTACCGATGGCAAACACAACAAAGAACCCGATTGGGTGCCGCTGCGAGCTGAAAATATCAAATAAACAAAAGCTTAAATGAAAAAGTTTATCATATGGCTGCTTGGTCAGAAGTCAGAGAGCTGAAGGCAAAAAATAAATTTTCTGTTCTCTGTCCCTTTGGCTTCGCTCAGGGCAGACTTCTGTTCTCTGTCCTCTGTCTTCTGGTCTTTTTCGGCTGTCGCCAGGCCGAAGACACTGCCAATACGCCGGAGGTCGTAAAAACAAAGACCGGCATAGAAATGGTAGCGATTCCGGCGGGTTGGTTTGTGATGGGAGATGATAACGGAGCACCGGATGAGAGACCTGCGCATAAGATATGGATTAGATCATTTTGGATGGATAGATACGAAGTTATGCAGGAGCAGTTCAGAATATATCAGTTTCCCGACCCATCCCGTTTTAAAAATCCCAAAAACCCTTTGCATCGGATAAACTGGACTGATGCAGCTCTTTATTGCAATGACCGCTCACGAGCAGAAGGATTTGAACCTTGCTATGATGAAGATACTTGGCAATGCAATTTTAACGCAAGTGGATATAGACTTCCAACCGAGGCCGAATGGGAGTATGCCTGTCGTGCGGGCACGAGAACCAGATATAGTTTCGGCAATGATGTGCGAAGACTTACACAATATGCGTGGTTTGCCAAAAACTCGTCGGGAAAGATACATCCTATCGGGCAAAAGAGGCCAAATCCGTGGGGGCTTTACGATATGCACGGCAATGTTGCCGAGTGGTGTAATGATTTTTATTTGAAAGATTATTATAAACAAAGCCCCGATAGGTACCCCAAAGGTTTGGCTGATGGACGAGAAAGGATTGTACGGGGTGGCGCATGGAATTTAAGTGCCGATAGCTGCCGGTCGTCTTATCGGGCAGGCGACCCGTCTATTAATGATACGTGCCTTGCAAATGACGCTATAGGATTTCGCTGTGTCAGAAATGCACCAAATAACGCGACTGACCGAGACACTGCTGAAAAGGAGCAGGCTAAACAAATGTTAAAGACAGGATTTATTTATGATGACATGTATCTGGAGCACAAGACTACGCCGGGACATCCGGAATCACCGCAGAGATTGGTCGCAATAATTGAAAGGTTAAAAGCGAATGGTTTATATCCTGAATTATTTGTGCTTTCACCGAAACCTGCCTCAGTAGAATGGCTGGCAACGGTTCACTCATCTGATTATATAGAGCGAGTAAAAGTAAGTTGTGAAAATGGCGCTGCATATCTTGATTCTTTGGATGATCCAATATCGCAGATGTCTTACGAAGCTGCTATTATGGCTGCGGGAGGAGTGCTTACAGCTATCGATGCGATCATGCAGAAAAAAGTTACGAATGCTTTTTGCGCGGTTCGTCCGCCGGGTCACCATGCGCTGCCTGACCAGGCGATGGGATTCTGTATCTTTAACAATGTTGCTATAGGCACGCGGTACGTCCAGAAGAAATATAATATGCAGAAAGTGCTTATTGTGGATTGGGATGTGCACCACGGCAATTCTACTCAGGCGGTGTTCTATAATGACCCTAACGTACTATACTTTAGTGTTCACCAGTATCCATTCTATCCAGGCACCGGAAGTAAAGCAGAGAAAGGAAGCGGAAAAGGTCTGAATTATAATATCAATGTGCCCTTGCCTGCTGGTTCCGGCGACCGTGATTACTTAAAAGCCTTCCATGAGGAGCTTGAACCATCCGCACTTAGTTTCTCTCCGGATTTTGTGTTTATCTCTGCGGGATTTGACGCACATGAGCGTGACTCGCTTGGAGGAATGAAGGTCACCTCAAAAGGATTTGCAGAATTGACTCAGATAGTCAAAAAGATAGCCCAGAGGTGCTGCGAAGGTCGGCTTGTTTCCGTTCTTGAGGGAGGATACAGTCTGGACGGACTGGCAGAGTCTGTTGAAGCACACATTCGAGCCTTAATGAATTGAAGGACAACGAATGCTATTTCACACATGGCCTTTCGTATTATTTTTCCTGATTATATATCCGGTTTACCTCATTCTTAAAAATACAAGATTTCGATTGTTTTGGCTTTTAGCTGTTTCCTATTTTTTTTACGCGTGTTTTCACCCTCTATATCCGATTCTAATTGCATATTCGACTCTAATTGATTACACCGTCGTTGCAAGAGTAGAGAAAAGCAGGCGAAAAAAGGCATGGCTTTTTGTTAGCATATTTAATAATCTCACTTTATTGGGTTTTTTCAAATATGGCAGCTTTATCACCAATAATCTTAATATCCTTTTATCGTTGTTAGGCATTCCTTATAGCATACCTCCGCCAGACATGCTTTTACCTGTCGGTCTATCATTTTATACACTCCAGTCAATGAGTTATGTTATCGACTTCTATCACGGCAACATAGAAAGGGAGAAAAGTTTTATTGCTTACGCGACTTTTATCTCTTTTTTCCCTCGTTTGATTGCCGGACCTATCGAAAGAGCAGGCAACCTGCTTCCGCAGCTGCATGAGAGCCAAAAGCTATCATGGCAAGATGTGACAGATGGTCTTTCATTATTCATTGTTGGACTTTTTAAGAAAGTTGCTTTAGCTGATTATCTGGCGCTTTATGCCGATAAGGTGTACGCCAATCCCGAGCATTTTGAGTCGCTGGCATTACTATTAGCGACATTTCTTTTCTCCTGGCAGATTTATTTCGACTTTAGCGGATACACTGATATGGCACGTGGCGCGGCGAGGATGATGGGAATTCGTTTGATGCTGAATTTCAACAATCCATATTTGGCAGCAGGTCTTGGTGATTTCTGGTCAAGGTGGCATATAAGTTTATCGTCCTGGTTTAAGGACTATGTTTATATTCCTCTCGGTGGCAACCGCAGGGGGAGGTTTAGAACCTACAGAAATATGTTTCTGACCATGGTAATATCGGGATTGTGGCACGGCGCAGCCTGGACTTATGTGATGTGGGCGGTGGTGCACGCCTTGGGGCGATTCTTGACACGAGAGCTGGAAAGAACATCAATTTACCAAGAAAAGGTGCCGAAGCTGATAAAACGACTGCTGGTGTTTTCTTTTGTTAGCTTCGCATGGATTTTCTTCCGAGCAGAAAGTATAGAAGACGCTATATTAGTTGTAAAAAGGTTA
This sequence comes from uncultured Pirellulales bacterium, assembly GCA_964538525.1. GTDB lineage: Bacteria > Planctomycetota > Phycisphaerae > Sedimentisphaerales > Anaerobacaceae > CAZIED01. The sequence goes on from CAZIED010000116.1 coordinate 3,929, forward strand.
TTCACAACCGGCTTGGCAAATCCTTATTGTCCTTTGTTGGCTTTGATTTTAATTATTGCTGTTTGGCTGTATCAGTTTATTTATGAATCGAGAATCAGGTGGATACTTGAGCTGAGGGCTGTACGTGTCGGGTTGGTTATTGCCATGATTTTATATTTAGCTATATTTGCTGCTTCAAGTGAGAGGGCCTTTATTTACTTGCAGTTCTGATGTTATTAAGGTGACCAATGGACAGATATGAAAGACCGGAGAGAGTAAAAACAAAGATAACTTTCAACTCTAATTGCGTGTATCTGTCAGGCCGAGAATTGTTCATCATTGAAGTTGCAGTCTTGGCTATTTTTTGCTTTTTGCCTGTTTTTTGGGAACGGATTGAGAAATTCGAGCCTGGTTCCGATTTTCGGTTACCATATAAGTTAAGTGACGACTACTGGTTATTCAGCCAATACTGCCGATGGACATACCCGCAAGATAAAATATTGGTAATAGGAGATTCAGTTATCTGGGGACATTACGTTTCGAGTGAAAATACATTATCTCATTACCTTAATAGAATTGCCGGCCAAGATAAGTTCGTTAATATGGGTGTTGATGGCGTACATCCGGTAGCATTGGATGGTTTATTGAGGTACTATGGTCGTGACATATCGGGAAAAGATGTTATTTTGCATTTTAATCCGTTATGGATAAGCTCTGATAAGCATGATTTACAAACCGAAAAAGAATTCAATTTCAATCATCCAATGCTTGTGCCGCAATTTTTCCCGATAATTGCGTGTTATAAGGCCTCTTTTTCTGAGAGAATCTCATCTGTTTTTGAACGTTATATACCTTTCCTTAGCTGGAGGTCGCATCTTAATAAGGCCTATTTTGATGGCATGAATTTATCCGCATGGACTATAGAGCATCCTTATAAAAATCCTTTGAGAAATGTTGCCTTGGAGATACCTGTTTCTGATGTTTATAATCTTGATGAGCTTGTTTCCTCTCGTGAAGAAGCTAAAACCAATGAAGGTATTGAGTGGATTAGACTTGAGAATTCATTACAATGGAGACTCTTTCAACGATCAGTCGAGCTATTGATGAAAAGGGGAAACAAAGTGTTTGTTTTGGTCGGCCCTTTTAATGAGCATATACTGAAGGGAAAGAGCATCGAAACTTATCGACAAATAAAAAGCGGAATTGAGATGTGGCTACAGCAGAATAATGTCCCTTTTTATATTCCTGTGGTATTGCCCAGCAGGTTGTATCGTGATGCCAGTCATCCGTTGAGCCAGGGGTATGCTGAGCTTGCAAGAGAATTATTTGATAATGAATCTTTTCGATTGATAATAACTAATTGAGCAAGAAGGAGTCATGCAATATTATGAACTCACGACAACGCGTGTTGAAGGCTCTAAACTATGAAGCGATAGATCGTGTCCCCATAGATATGGGTGGTACATCGTGGACCGGAATCCAGGTTAGCGTTGTTGCAAAGCTGCGGCAGGTGCTCGGTTTGGATGAACCCGGTGAGCCGGTGAAAGTTGTCGAGCCGTACCAAATGCTTGGCGAAATAGTGGCTGACCTTCGAGAAGCTCTTGGCCTTGATGTTGTTAATCTACCGTCCCCGACAAACATGTTTGGCTTTAAGAACACGGACTGGAAACCGTGGCGGACATTCGACGGCACAAATGTCCTGGTGCCTGCCAAATTCAATACAGACCCTGAGCCGAATGGCGATATCTTAATGTATCCGGAAGGTGACAAATCGGTTCCCGCTTCAGCAAGGATGCCCAAAGGTGGATTCTATTTTGATTCGGTTAACCGCCAAAGGCCTATCGATGAAGCCAAATTAAATCCAGCGGATAATCTTGAGGATTTTTCGCTCATTAGTGACAAAGACCTGAAATATTATGAAAAGAAGGCAGATGAGCTTTATAAAAATACCGACCTTGCAATTGCAGCTGGCTTTCCAGGAACAGCCTTTGGTGATATTGCACTTGTGCCGGCACCGTGGATGAAAAATCCCAAAGGAATTCGTGACATCGAAGAATGGTACATTAGCACTGTCGCGCGAAGGGAATATATTAAAGAGGTGTTCGCGGGACAGGCTGAAATTGCCGTCGAGAATCTTAAACGGATTTATCAAGTTGTCGGCGATAAGGTGCATATTGTGGCTTTGGATGGCACCGACCTTGCAGCGCAGCAGACTCTATTTTGCTCGCCCGAAGGTTATAGAGAGCTTTATCTGCCATATAGCAAGAAAATCAACGATTGGATTCACGCTCATACGAAATGGAAAACGATAAAACACTGCTGTGGAGGCTGCGAGCCGTTAATTGAAGGATTCATCGAGGCTGGCTTTGATATTTTAAATCCTATTCAGACCTCAGCCAGAGGAATGGACCCAAAGTTATTGGTAGAAAAATACGGCGGCAGGATAGTCTTCTGGGGTGGTGGTGTTGACACCCAGCAGACTCTGCCGTTTGGCACGCCCGAAGAGGTTTTTCAGCAGGTAAAAGAACGCGTCAAAATATTCAGCCGAAAAAACGGTTTCGTTTTTAACACAATTCACAATATTCAATGTAATACACCGATCGAGAATCTATTGGCAATGTTCAGAGCTTTAGGTAGAAGCATTTAAAATAAGTAAAGATGAATTAAAGTGCCTAAAGTTATAATTCGTAACTTTAGGCACTTTAGTCACTCAAAACTTGAGAGTATTTTTCTTGTTTTCTTTGTTGGAATGCCTATACTATTTTTGTGTGTTGGTCTGTTAACCATAAATCAACTTGTATTAACGTTAGGGCTTTGAAGGTTGAGGGAGCAAGAGGTATTAATGGAGGGAGAAGAGAATATAATATCGGATGAGGGGAAGAGCAAAGCTGATTTGCTCCAAGAGCTGGAGGTTTTGCACAGTCATATTTCCAGACTTCAACGGGCCAGCCTTACATTCAAGAACTTCGAAAAGCAGTTCAAAGGGCTTTTTGAAAATACACCTGTAGGGGTGTATAGAACCACACCCGATGGCCACATCATTATGGTAAATCCCGCGATTATCCGGATGCTGGGTTACTCATCTTTTGAGGAGCTTTCGCAGCTCGATGTGGAAAAAGTCGGATTTGCACCAGGCTATCCTCGCTCAACATTTAAGGAGCTTATTGAAAGAGATGGAAAAGTTATTGGCTTTGAGTCTGCGTGGATAAAACGTGATGGGACTCTCCTTTTTCTTATTGAGAATGCAAGAGTCGTCCGCGATGAGACAGGGAAAACGTTGTACTATGAAGGAATTGTGCAAGACATCACCAGGCGCAAACAAGCAGAAAATGAGCTTCAGCGAAGCGAGAATAAATATA
>CAZIED010000117.1:0-7261 GCA_964538525.1 uncultured Pirellulales bacterium
CTGTAACCGGCAGCCGCAATATCGTCAGTGAATTCGGCTTGAACTCACAGGAAAACTCCGCACCCTCTACAGAAAGTTCCGACTCAACCGGTACGATAACATTCGGATTATCGAGCGTATTCTCTGTGGTAGCATCGACGTGGCTGAGCGTAATGACCTTTGCCTTATCGCCTACCTTGACAAGCCCCTTGATTGTAATTGTCGCTGTTACGGGCGATGGGGTAGGATTGACCGCCTTGATGACAAGTTCGTTATTCTTTTTGTCCAGTCCTGCCAGGGCATAGAGCTGCCGAACCTGAACAGGCTTAGCTGGCTGCGGCTGAGCCGATTCACCACGGCCTCGACCCGGCATAGTCGCAGGAACGCCAGCAAGTTCCACCTGGGGCGACAGCACACGCGTCTTGAGAGCCACGTCTGGGCGATTTAGAGCAAAGAGCTTCTGCACCTGGTACGAGGAACGACCGACACTGCGGGAGCTGTCAAGCAGTATCAGGTTCACCGGCCAGTCTCGTTTATTTACGTTTTCAAAAAGCGGAGCGTAGGAGCACATTATTACAATGTCGGAGTTGCTCTCCATATTCAGCATGAAAACCGCCTCAGAAAGCGCGCCAAGCAAATTACCCTGGCCAACGCCTCGATTAACGGCATACTCACCAACGTATATTTTCGGGCCTTTACGATCAGCGTTATCATAGTGGTTGGCCATGCCAAAGAAGCGGCCGGGATTTACGTAGTAATGGTCGTCAGCGACCTCAACCGGCAAATCTTGAAACCGGGTGTCCGCTATGGTGATAATCTTCGGGTAGCGAGCCTTGATAGCGTCATAGAAGACTTTGTAGCGCGCCTGATAGTCCTGGCCGCGGTTCTCATTGCCGATCTCTACATACTTGAGATTGAATGGCTCCGGATGCCCGTTGGCGGCACGCTGCGCACCCCACTTGCTGGTGACCGGACCTATGGCGTATTCGATCGCGTCCAGCGCCTCCTGCACGTAATTCTGGATGTCTTGTTCGCTGCATATTTCGGGGCGTCGTCCCTGGCAGCTCATTCCCGCATTACAAACGTACATCGCCGCTGCACCGATGTCCTCGGCAAGCTGAAGATATTCGTGGTAGCCCAAGCCGTAGGTGTTGTAGTAGCCCCAAAGGTCAAAGTCACCGCGACGCTGGGCAATGTCACCGATAGAATCTTTCCAGCGAATGCGATTATAGAGCGAGGCACCTTCCACGACACAGCCGCCGGGGAATCGCAGGAATCCAGGTTTAATATCCGCCAACAACTGCGCCAAGTCGGGACGCATGCCGTTTGGGCGGTTTTTGAACGTTTTGCGAGGGACAAGCGATACCACATCGAACCAAATAGTGCCCGGCTGCGAGAGCGTCAGGACCAGACGTCCTTTGGGATCAGATGCGTCGGGTTTTAGGCTCTGGCTGTACTTTTTCCAGGCACCACCAACGCCGGCAACCGTTGCTTTGGCATACACCTTGTCGCCGCTCTGGCTCTCTAAAGAAACCGTCACATCACTCCTCGCATCGCCTTCGGTTCGAGCATAAAAGGTTAGGTCGTACGATTCGCCGGTCTGAAAGTTCATGCCCCAGTATCCGTCATTTGAAATTCCGCACCGCTTTCCAAGCTTACTGACCGTTAGGCGCAACGAATGGGGATTGCGATCGTTAAGAAGCGAGGCGGTATCCTGCTGGATCGTGCCTTCGGCACCATCGGAGGCAACCAGTGACCAGCTCGGCAGATTGCTGTCGAACCACGGGCGGGTTCTCCATCCCAAAGGCGTGAAAACGTTGTTGACATCGACGCGCCAGCCTTGCGGAATCGTATTGGCCTCGAAGTCACGGTTCTCAACAAGCTCTGCGTAGAGTCCGCCGTCACCGGCGTGGTTTATCTCCTCGAAGAAAAATCCGTAAAGTTCCGGGCTTACGGCTACGCGTGGAGTGTTAGCATCAATTTGAATAGCTACGCGTTCCGCGACCTCACATGTTCCCGCTGGCCCAGAGGCATTCTCCGCGATGCTAACATTGATGACGGCAATCGCCAAGCAGACGGCAATGATTAGTTTCATAGTTTGCATTGTAGTGTCTCCTTTCTTTTTTTCAGATAATAGTTAACACGTTCGACGATTTAGAATTTACTCATAAAAATATTCTTGGATCAGTTAGCTTTCCTTCTACGGCACTTGCCGCGGCGGTGGCTGGGCTTGCCAAATAAACTTCGCTTTTTGGATGTCCCATTCGGCCAACGAAATTACGGTTCGTTGTGCTGATGCACTTTTCGCCGGAAGCAAGCACGCCCATAAAGCCGCCTAAGCACGCACCACATGTCGGTGCAGAAATTACGCAGCCGGCGTCATAGAATATATCGAACAGGCCCTCATCTTTTGCCTGCTTCCAGATTGTCGGCGTAGCAGGTACAATTATGGTGCGGATGGCAACCTGCTTTCCTTTGAGGATTTTCGCTGCGATTCGCAGGTCTTCGATTCTGCCATTCGTACAACTGCCGATGTAAGCCTGATCCATTTTCTTGCCAGCACACTCGGCGACAGGGACGCTATTGCTTGGCAGGTGTGGAATCGCTACCATCGGCTCTATCTTTGAGCAGTCAAATTCCTCGACCGAAATATACTTGGCGTCTTTATCCGATTCAAAAATGGTATACCGACCTGTCATTGCGAGCCCGCCTCCTGCGGGCGTGGCAATCTCCGACTTACGGCTGGTTGAGATTGCTTCGGTCGTGGAGTTTATCCTGAGCGGAGTCGAAGGACTCCCTCGCAATGACGCAGAAAGATGTTCATCGAGATATTTTTTTGTCACCTTGTCGAAGCCAATTATGCCGCTTTTTGCGCCGGCTTCGATAGCCATATTCGTTATGGTCATTCTTGATTCCATCGACATATCGCTAAGAGCCGGGCCGACAAACTCCATCGCCAGATAGAGCGCACCATCGACACCGATTCTGCCGATGATTGTCAGAATTACGTCTTTGCTATACACGCCTGGTTTGAGCGAACCATTAAGGACAATTTTCTCTGAGGCCGGCACTTTAAACCATAATTTGCCGGTTGCGATAGCCGCTGCAAGGTCGGTCGAGCCTACTCCTGTGCTGAAAGCGGCGAACGCCCCATGCGTACAAGTGTGCGAATCCGGCCCGATGATGACTTCACCAGGGCGAATATGTCCCTGCTCCGGCAGTAGTGCGTGACACACGCCGGCTCTTCCGAGCTTGTAGTAGTATTTTATTTTGTGGCGTTTTGCCCAGTCGTCGAGGCGTTTATGCAGCTCGGCACTTTGAATATCTTTAGCCGGCTGAAAATGGTCGGGCGTTACGATAATTTTTTCGCGGTCGAAAACTTTATCTATGCCTCGTTCCTGGAGCATTTTTATTGCCGCTGGCCCAGTCACATCAATAAAAAGCACAACGTCAAGTTTTGCATCAATAAGCTCCCCCGGCACTACGTTCTTCTGTCCCGATGCTCTTGCCAGAATTTTTTCCGTAATCGTCATACTCATAATAATTTATCCTTTGTTACGTCATTGCGAGGCCACCTTAGGTGGCCGTGGCAACCTATTCTCATCACGGTTTATGAGATTGCTTCGCTTCGCTCGCAATGACGGCGAGTGGAAGCTTTGTCTCCCAGCAATTAAGTTGTTACATTGCACAATGTCATAACTAAGAAGAACTATTGGGTCTATTTTTCTTAAGAACTTCCAACTCTTTTAATTTGCTTCCCCAAAAAACTCTTTCAATATTACTATTTGTCCATCTCCATCGCTCGTCAAAAGGACCATTAAATAAGTCTGAAGGAAGCGGCATCCGTGCGAAAGGGTTCTCCATTACGACAATCCTTGCTACTCTCTCCATGGGATGATCCTTATGGAGCTTCATTCTAATATCAATCCATTCTTGTCCTTTAAATATCCTGCCATGCTTTTGTTCTTCATTTCTCATCGCCTTCTCTATTTCAATGTTATCAAGGAACTCTTCTAATAAGAGGATGGCGCTTATAGTTGTATTCTGTTTACGTTTTCCCTTGTAATCAATCATTTTGCCGCCATTAAGGAAAGCATTTCTTATCGATCCTGAAACCACTTCCCCTCTATCTGGATTATAATAGGCCTGAAGGCCCAAGTCTCCCAACATGGCACCTAATATGAATAAAGGATCAAACAGAACTGTACTATCGCTGACATTAAAAACAACAAGTGAACAACTGTACTGCTTATATTCCTTAAACTGTTTTCTAACCTCATTTATTTCGGTACGCAAGCTTGAATACAGATTAGCAGATGTTGCCCTCTCAATTGGCCCATCAGACTTTTTTCTTAACTCCTTGACTTCGAAAAAGTACTTCTCATTATTACATTCCAATAGATAGTCTGGCCTTGTATTTCCGTATCCTGAAGGCTCATAAGTCCATTTGCCTTTGAACCCATTTGTATCCAAGTATTGTTCAAAAACCTTTTCAGATTCGTTTTTAGTTTCCATACAGAATCATCTTAATATGCTCAGCAAACTTAAGAGTTCTATTGCCTAAGAGTCTCTAATGCTCTTTTGAAAAGCCCCAACGTCATTTCGACCGAAGCGTCCCTTAGGGACGCGAAGCGGAGAAATCTATCCAATAGCAGATTTCTCGACTCGCCTTCGGCTCGCTCTCCACAGGACACCTCTCGGTGGAAATGACATTGTGACCTCTTTTCTACAGAGCATTTTGACTTTTTACCTTTCTTAAAGTTCGACTTTGAGGCCCGGCTCTTCGCCTTTATTCTGAACTGCGACCATTCGGTTAATCGCATCGACGTAGGCTTTGGCGCTTGCTTCTATAATATCCGTCGAGATGCCTCTGCCAATAAACGTTCTGCCGTTTTCGCTTATTCTTACAGTTGCTTCGCCGAGGGCTTCTTTGCCGCCGGTGATAGCACGTATCGAATAGCTTTCCAGCTTCGGTGACAAGCCCGTTGCTTCTTTTATTGCCTCGTAAGCGGCATCGACCGGGCCGTCGCCACAGGCGGCGGCTTGCTTGACTTCGTCCTTAATTTTCATCCTGACACTTGCGGTCGGCAAAGTCCCCGTTCCGCAGGCGACATGCAGGTACAAAAGCTCAAAGGTGTGCTCTACAACAACACGGACTTCGTCATTGATTATCGCAGCTAAATCTTCATCGAATACCTCTTTTTTCTTGTCCGCTATCTCCAAAAATCTCTGGTAGGCCTGCTCAAGCTCCTGCTTATTTAGTTTATAGCCGAGCTTTTTGCATCTCTCGGCAAAGCCATGTCTGCCGGTGTGTCTGCCAAGCACCATACGAGAGCCGACAAGGCCGATACTCTCCGGCGTCATAATTTCATAAGTGGTGCGTTCCTTTAATACGCCGTCAACGTGAACCCCGGCCTCGTGCGCAAAGGCGTTAGCGCCAACAATAGCCTTATTCGGCTGGATGACAAAGCCGGTCAGGTGCGAGACCAACTGGCTGGTGCGATGAATTTCCTTCGTATTGATATTGGTTCGCAGTGGCTTTGCGCCGGCTTGCGTAAAGAAATCGGCTCTTGTATGGATGGCCATAACTATCTCTTCCAGAGCTGCGTTTCCTGCGCGTTCACCGAGGCCGTTGACGGTGCACTCGACCTGCCGGGCGCCGTTCCGTACACCGGTCAGCGAATTCGCTACCGCCATGCCGAGGTCGTTGTGACAGTGCGTGCTTATTACGCACCTGTCTATGCCGGGGACACCGGATTTAAGCTGGGCGATGAGTCGGCCATATTCATAAGGCAGAGCATATCCGACAGTGTCGGGTATATTTAATGTCGTTGCACCGGCTTCGATGACCGCGGTTAAAACCTCGATAAGAAACGGCATTTCGCTCCTGCAAGCATCTTCCGGTGAAAACTCGACGTCATCTGTGAAGGTCTTTGCATATTTGACAGCTTCGACAGCCATCTTCAGCACTTCATCGGGGCTTTTCTTCAGCTTGAACTTAATATGTATCGGCGAAGTTGCAATAAAGGTATGGATACGTTTTTTCTTTGCCGATGCAATTGCCTTGCCGGCTGCTTCGATATCCTCTATATTTGCACGGGCCAAGGATGCAATAACCGGGCCGATGATTTCCTCGGCTACGCGTCTGGTAGCCTCTAACTGAACAGGCGAAGAAATCGGAAAGCCGGCCTCGATTATATCCACGCCCAAAACCGCGAGCTGGTGGGCGATTTCGAGCTTTTCGGTAATAGAAAGAGAAGCACCCGGCGATTGTTCGCCATCTCTTAAAGTAGTATCAAAAATTAAAATCTTTTCTTCAGACATCTGTATTTTCTCCAATAATTTTAGCTAATTTGGCTAATTATGCCGAAATCAGGCTTAAATTTCTATGAATTTACAGAAAAAACGGTTAGATACAATGATTTTGTGCGGATAATTTACTGCGCCTTGCGGCGCAAAAGGAGAGCGTTAAGCCTGTCCTGAGCCAGGCCGAAGGAGCTAATAATAGCCCTTGAGAATGAACGTATTGAACTCATCTTTACCATTATGGAAATTATACAAACTAAATATCTCTTTGCAAGTTTAAAATTTTAAACCGCAGCAATTGTTAAAATTCATTAAAGATTCTCTTCGATCATCTCTCGCGTCAGGATGACTTTGCCCTCGCTGCATTGTTCGCACTTTCTGACGATGCGTTCAGGAATCGGCTGGCCTGTGTCAATCGGATTGCCATACATGATAACCGTTGAGCCAAGCACATCTTCCAGGTCAATCTCATTGACATGCTGACCGGCACCGGTACATTTCACCTTGATAATTTTAGCCATAATGTTTCTCCGTTATCAGTTCCGTTGTAAACAGACAAAGGTCTTCTTTTGTCCATCGTCACTCGTCACTCGTCTTTCGTCTATAGTCCAATCCGCCTCAGCGGGTTTTCAAATTCGACATCTGTATTTTTCGCCTTTGAATTCAGCTATTCAGGAATATTTTAGACGATTCTATCCTAAAATAATAATGAAAAACCAATGGATGTTAATATTTATCAATGTGAATAGTCTTTTTGACTAATCTGGCTACGGCTTGGCCTTCACCAAGACGAGTCGAAAATGCAATTTACATTTTATATCCGTGTCTCTTTGATGTTTTGAATATTATCTGTTGAAACAAGCCTAAAAAAACCATGATCGCAAACGAATTGATTTGGAATAACAATCTTTCATAATATACTAAGAGCCTATCCGAATAACCGGGTCGTTATGAGGCCGAGCGAAAAGTTCGAGGA
>CAZIED010000118.1:0-4122 GCA_964538525.1 uncultured Pirellulales bacterium
AAAATTCTTCATCGTTCAGCACGCGAAATAGAATAAGAAAAGCTTCCGCTCCATCGATCTTCTGCGCCTCAAGGGTAAATTCATAGTCACTCCATTCCTTATCTCCGAATACAAGTCTTATGTTATCAGCAATCTTTGATTGAATAAGGCTATCGTCTTTTATTGACCAATTGCCCCTGCCTGCTCCAGCAGCCTCCTCAAAGCTGCGATTCCATACCAGCTCGCCCCACAAGCCGCCGTTGACGGAATGGTAGATATGCTCCAGAAAATGGCCGTAAATTTTCTCATCGATCCTGCCTTCAACTTTCGACGGATTTATCGAAATTGATACTGCCTCCTGCCCATTAAGGAGATGAGTATTTATTGAAATTACACAAAACAAAATAGCCGCGAGCTTGAATTTTAAACTTGTCTTTCTCATTATCTAATCTCCTAAAATATTTACGTTCTTTCACGAAAGACTCGTTGTCATTTCGACTGAATCGTCCTCAAGGAACGCGAAGCGGAGAAATCTATTCAAAAGCAGATTTCTCGACTCGCCTACGGCTCGCTCGAAATGACAACCTACATTCTTTACTACAGAGCAAATCTAATTATCAGGTAAAAGCACGTCCGTCAACAAAAACTCAAAAATCCGCTGTATTTTTTCCACCAATTGAAAAATCGTAAATTGTAAATCGCAAGTTTTTGTTGCTTTTCCCGGCAATCACCACTACAATATGATAAACAGCAGACCTTCAAAGTGGAGACAACAATATGGGTATGTTCAAGAAAAAAGTTAGAGTATCCAATATCAAGAAGCCGGAAATGTTCTTTGAAGATGAGTTTTGGATTGATACTGGTGCTCTCTATTCGTTCGTGCCTGAGGATTATCTTCAAAAGATAGGCGTTGAGCCTGCCGCAACGCGGAATCTGGTTCTCGCAGACGGAAAACAGCAAGCCCGGCTTCTCGGCTTTTGCGATTTCCAAATTGATGGGTTAGAGGGCAATATTCCGTGTCCGGTTATATTTGCTCCGAAGGGGTCGCTGTTCTTGCTTGGTGCTACGGCTCTTGAGAATTTCGGCGTAGAAGTCGATCCCATTAACAAGAGACTCAAGCCAATTCTCGCAGTAATCGGCAGTTTTCTCACGTCAAGCATCGTGCGTGGTACGTAGTGTTTTATTGATGTATGAGGACTTTCAGATGGATCTACAAGGTATTCGTGAAGCTTTGCACCGACAGCCATTTAAGCCGTTTGACATTCGTCTGGCAGATGGCCGCAGCGTTCCTGTCAGGCACCCCGATTTTGTAGCGGTCGGTAAACGTCGGATCATAGTGGTTGAGCCGGATGACTCCTGGTCGGTTGTTGAACCGTTGCTGATTGTATCTTTGGACTACAATGGCAAACGCCGTACACGAACGAACCGACGCAAACGGAGCACCGCTTAGCGAGTGGGTGTCATGCCCGCCGACTTGTCCGTCATAGCTTTTTCATTCTCCGTAGATTTAGCGAGTAAGGAAGCGAAGACGGAAGTCTCTGGCGAAGGAGGGTTCGCGGCTCAGGAATTGGTGGTCAGGGATCGGGGGTCGGGGTTCAGCGTTCGTAGTTTGTTCTCGCCAAAAGGCGAATAAAATTGTCACGGCCGGATGAATTTGGGCGACAAAAAATCAGTGCCTCTGTGACAGCCCAAGCAGCCACGATCAGAAACATGCCACCCTGTCATTTCGAGCGAGCCGTAGGTGAGTCGAGAAATCTGGCTTCGCAGCGTAGTCTTCTCTATAATTATAACATGTCTGGAACCAAGATCTATTACGTTTATATTATGACTAACCAATCGCGAACTTTATATGTCGGGATAACCAACAATATCCGAAAAAGAGTATGGCAACACAGGACAGGATTGGTCGAAGGTTTTACTAATCGCTACAAGATCGACACGCTGGTTTATGTTGAATCATTGAATGATGCCATTTCTGCGATTGAACGAGAAAAGCAGATAAAACGTTGGAGGCGAGATAAGAAATTGCGTCTGATTGCACAGAGCAATCCAGACTGGCTTGACATTAGTGATGGTTTGTAGGATAATTACTTCACACAGTGCAGATGTCTCGACTTAGCTCGACATGACAATGGAAAGAGCACAAAGTATTGGAGAGTGGACAAATGAAGGTCACTTATGATCGCCAAACTGATACGCTCACCGTGATTTTTGCCGAAACGCCGGTAGCTGAAAGTGATGAGGATAAACCTGGTGTCATTCTGGACTACGATGCGTCCGGCAATTTAGTGTCGTTGGAAATATTGGATGCATCGCGTAGAGTGATGGTTCCCACTCGGATTGAGTATCAAGTTGCTCCAACCCCGACATAATTGTATTTTTACGGTACTACACAGTATTTATTTATCTGCGTTTGCCAGACAAGTAGAGGACCGGCACTGTTTGGTTGCTATTGTCTCCTAATTTTTAATAATCAAAGCCATTGCTCAAATCATTTTTTTCACCTAAAATTATCGTAATATGTCAACTAACTGCGAAAAAATACTAATAATCAAGCCAAGCTCACTTGGTGACATAGTTTTGGCACTACCTGCCCTTTCGGCCTTGCGCAGAAATTTTCCAGATGCTAAAATTAGCTGGTTAGTCCGCCCGGAATTTGCACCGCTTCTGGAAAATCATCCACACCTGAACGAGGTAATTCCATTCGACCGAAAACTATTCGGTAAGGCATGGTATCGTCCAAAGGCTTTTGCCGCTTTGATGTCGCTCATCTGGCGACTCCGCCGCAGTGAATTCGATGTGGCATTTGACTTTCAGGGCCTTTTTAGAACAGCCTCCTTAGCGTGGCTAACCGGCTGTAAAAGACGCTTTGGAATGGCAAATGCCAGAGAGCTTGCACACCTTTTTTATACGCATAAAGTTGAGCAAAACCGGGATTGTATTCATTTGGTCGATTATTATTTAAAGATAATCAAAACCGCTGGTGCTACAGATGTCGATGTGCGATTTGAATTACCTGTAAATCCAGGCGATAAAAGCTCGGCCAACATACTATTAGCGAGTCACAACGTTAAGCGCAGAGAATATGTTGTTTTTGTGCCCGGCTCGGCCCAGAGTGATAAATGCTGGCCGGTCGAATATTTTGCAGCTTTGGCAAAAAAGATATCGTCAAGGTTCGATTTGCCGATACTTGCAGTTGGGACGAAATCTGAAAGTGCTATAGTTGAAGCAATACAAAATTTAACTGACGTTCTTATAGTAAATCTGGCCGGCCAGACTTCTCTGAGTGAGCTGGTTGCTCTATTAAAAACGGCACGATTGGTGGTAAGCAATGATACCGGTCCTGGTCATATTGCCGCCGCTTTAGGAAGACCATTAGTTTTGATATTCGGGCGGTCGAATCCAGCTCGCGTAGCACCTTATGGAAGAAACAATTGTGTGATGGCAATTGAACCAAATAACAGAGGCTTCAAAGCCGACAGTACCGATCCAAAGCACAATATTACAGCGGTTACCGTGGATGATGTTTATCAGAAAGTGTGTGAGCAGATGGGACGGTGAAACGGTCAAACGGTGGGACGGTGAAACGGTCAAACGGTGAGACGGTGAAACGGTCAAACGGTAGGACGTTAAAACGGTAGAACGGTGAAATGGTCAAAATGGCGGAAAGGGAGGAAGATGTGACAAAAAATCGAGGAATTTACTTAACGTCTAAGACGCTGTTCTTCTTTTCGCCTAAGGCGCTGTTCTTCTCGCCTTTATTAGTTTAATCAGCATGGCATTAATCTTTTTACATTGGTCGTCAGTCGCCAGATATGTTGCTGCATCGACATATCCAACCTCGGTCGCGATGTCCAATTGCGTCCTCAATTCACTTAGCGATCCCTTTGCAATGAATAAATGTCTCATAAAATCTCTGTTGCTGTTTTTTTCATAGCCTTCGGCTATATTTGACGCGATTGAGACATCAGATCTTTGGATTTGATCTCGCAGGCCGTAATCTTTGCTTAATCTTGTGGTTGCACCAATTTTATATATTTGAGCAGCTAAGCTTTTTGCTTCTTGCCAAACTCTTAGCTCCTTGAATTCTTGATAAGCCATTTTGTATTCTATTTTTCACAACTAACGTTGAACCGTCTCACC
>CAZIED010000118.1:4222-7208 GCA_964538525.1 uncultured Pirellulales bacterium
AACCGTCTCACCATTAAACCGTCTCACCATTTACCATTCTATCGTGCAATTACTTCGATGCACCGTTTACATAAGTCAGGATGCTCGCTGTCGGCTCCGACGCTCGGCCAATAGTTCCAGCAACGCTGACACTTGTTGTGACTGCTCTTTTCAGCCGTCACTTTCGTTTCATTAGCCGCTTTTTGTAACTTAACTTCGCTGACGATGCAAAGGGCTGCAAATTGTTCGAGTCCAAATTCTTTTAGAAGGCCCGTTAGTTCCTCATCCGCACAGTGGATAGTCACACAAGCCTGCTGATTGCTGGCAATTTCTTTATCCCGCCTTAGACCTTCCAAAACACGCAGTACCTCATCACGCAAGGCCATTAACTTTTGCCATCTCTGGTCGTCTTTTTTGAAGTCGATTGAATCATCGACTTTCGGCATTTCAGCAAGATGCACGCTCTCAAAGTTTTGAGTTTTGAGTTCCCTCGGCTCCGCTCGGGACAGGTTTGAGTTTTGAGTTTTCATTGCTGCCCACACTTCTTCCGCGGTGTGCACCAAGATAGGCGCCAGCATTCGAACCAGGCTATCGAGGATTTTGTACATTGCCGTCTGTGCGCTGCGTCGGGATAAACTATCCGCAGCGTCACAATATAGCCTATCCTTGAGCAAGTCCATATAGATACTGCTCATCTCCACGGTGCAGAAGTTGAAAACAAGTGTAAAGACTCTGTGAAAGGTAAAGCTCTCGTAGGCCTCTGTCACACCTACGATGAGCTTCTGCAGCTGCTGTAACGCCCATTTATCTATTTCAAACATGTTTTCATAAGCTACGCTTTTAATAGTGGGGTCAAAATCGTAAGTGTTGCCGAGCAGAAATCGCATTGTGTTTCTGATTTTTCTGTAAGCGTCCTGCGTTTTTCCTATCAGCTCATCGTTACAGCGAATATCCTCCTGATAATTTACGCTGGCCACCCACAGTCGAAGCACATCGGTACCGTATCTTGCTACCTCCTCTTGTGCATTTACATAATTGCCTAAAGATTTTGATTGCTTCATTCCCTTTTCATCGACGGTAAAGCCGTGCGTCAAAACGCTCTTAAAGGGCGCTTTAAATATCGCTCCCAGAGCCGGCAGCAGTGACAGTTGAAACCATCCACGATGCTGGTCTGAACCTTCAAGATAGAGGTCCACCGGCACCGGCCAGCCGGCCTTTGCAGCGGCGCTATGCCAGCTACAGCCGGATTCAAACCAGACATCAAAAATGTTTTCTTCTTTCTTTATATCATCAAAATTGAATCCGTCAGGCAGTTTAAAGTCATCGCCCAAAATCTGACGCGGCGAATCCGTGAACCAGCTATCTGAGCCTTTCTCGACGATGTGCCGAGCCACCGCCAGCACGGATTCCTTGGTCATCAAAGTCCTACCGGCTGAGCTGATGAAAACCGGCAAAGGAAGTCCCCAGCTTCGCTGTCTGCTGATGCACCAGTCCGGGCGAGACTCTACCATTCCCGTAATGCGCTTTTGTCCCCACTCAGGAATCCATTTTACATTATTAATGTTTTCCAGCGCTAAATCCCGCAGACTCTTACCTACACCAGGCAATTCTCTGTCAACACTGATAAACCATTGTTCTGTAGCTCTGAATATAACTGGGCCTTTGCTCCGCCAGCAATGCGGATAACTGTGCGTGATTGTACCTTCGGCAAAAAGCAATCCCTTTTCGCGCAAGTTATTGTTGACAAGAGAATCAACCTCTAATACGCATTTTCCCCGCAGCCAATCCGGCACCGTGTCGTCATAACGCCCGTCCGCCATCACCGGCGAGTAAGTTTCCAGGTTGTACTCCTGGCCGGATACGTAGTCCTCTACGCCGTGCCCCGGCGCTGTATGGACAAGTCCCGTGCCGTCTTCGGTCGTGACATACTCAGCAAGTATGATTAGGAAAGCATCTTTTCCTGTCGGATTTTTCTGGATAAAAGGATGCTCATATCGCAATCCTTCAAGCTCTCTGCCTCTAACGGTTTTTTTACCAGTGCTGTATTGTCCTTCTTTTAAGCTGCCTGCTGCGACGACTGCTCCCATGCGTTCTGTTGTTAATATCGAGACGAACTTTTGCCCATTTCTTTCATAGTTTATCGTTGTATATTCCAGATGGGGATGCACTGCGATAGCCAGATTGGCAGCCAAGGTCCATGGAGTAGTCGTCCATATCATAAAACAAATCCTTCGACCCGGCTCAGGACAGGCTTTTGCGTTTTCGACCTCGCTTGGTTGAATAAGGCCGAGTTCAACAAGCCTTCCAATACTCTCTTTAGCAACAGGAAAATTCACAAAGATGCTGGGCGATGAAACGTCTTTATATTCGAGCTCTGCTTCTGCCAAAGCGGTTTCACATCCGATAGACCAGTGGATGGGTTTTAATTGTTTATAAACCAGACCTTTATCCACTAATTCAGCAAAGACTTCCAGAATCCCGGCTTCATATTGAGGCTTAAAAGTAAGATACGGATTTTCAAAATCGCCGAATACGCCCAGCTCCTGAAACTGCTTGCTTTGTATTTTGACGAATTTACCGGCATATTTCATACAGTCTCTGCGGAAATCGAGCTTGCTCATCTGGCGAAATTTTTCGCCGAGCTGCTCTATAACCTTTGATTCAATGGGAAGGCCGTGACAATCCCAGCCTGGTATATAAGGTGCATCAAAGCCTGTCATGGTTTTATATTTAACAACGAAGTCTTTGAGCACCTTGTTGATGACGTGTCCCATGTGAATATCGCCGTTGGCGTAAGGCGGGCCATCGTGCAATGTGTATAAAGGGGCGCCTTGCCGGGCCTGTCTCATCTTGCCGTAGATATTCATCTTCGTCCAGTCTTTGCGCATCAGCGGCTCACGCTGCACGAGATTGGCCTTCATGGAAAAGCTGGTCTTTGGCAGATTCAATGTATCGCTGTAATTTTTGCTGCTTTTTTCATCCGGCATTTAAAAAATCCTTAAAAATC
>CAZIED010000119.1:0-7189 GCA_964538525.1 uncultured Pirellulales bacterium
TCGGAGCTGCAACTAACAATCCTCGCTGACCTCTGCCTACCGGTGTTACTAAGTCAATTATTCGCATGTTTAATTCATCAGACGCGGTCTCGAGTATAAAGCGTTTCTCCGGATGTAACGGCGTTAAATCGCTAAATACTATTTTATCCGAGAGCAGATCGGGGTTCTCATAATTGATCGCTTCAACCCGCAGAAGTGCAAAATACTTCTCAGAATCTTTTGGCGGTCTTATCTGTCCTGATACGATATTTCCCGTGCGTAAGCCGAAGCGCCTGATTTGAGAGGGTGAAACATAAATATCATCAGATGAGGACAGGTAATTATATCGTGCATTTCGTAGAAACCCATAGCCATCCGGCAGAACTTCTAATACGCCTTCGCCATACATTAGCCCATTTTCCTGGATGCGTTCCTTAAGAATTCTGAAGATCAAATCCTGCTTTTTAAGGGCACTATATTCGGTAATGCCTTCTTTTTTGGCAATCTCGTGCAGTTCTGCTACGGCAAGTTTTTGCAGGTCTGTTAGATATAATTCCCCTTTTTTGATCCGCTCGTATTTATCGTGGGTAGTTTCCTCTTCAGACTTACTTTCTTGTATAGCTTGCTCAGCTACTTCCACAGAGGGCGTTTCTACAGTTGCAGTTGCAGCCGGTTCGTTCTGAGCATCAATTTGTTCGTTTTCGAGCAGCTCTTCTTCAATACCTTTTTTCTTTATGGTTCTGCGTTTCTTAGTTGCAGACTTTTCAGCTTTTGCAGTAGCTTTAGCCATGGTTAATTCCTTTATATTAGTGAAACTTTATTGTTACCTTTGCTGTTATACGATGGTTATAATTTGGTTAAATATTTTATTGTAGGATTCCGAAGGATTTGAGCTTTAAGAAGTAAAAATAAACCCTAAATCTCAGATAGTCTAATCCTCATACGTGCAATTTATATCAAATCGCGGCTACCTATTTACTCACAACACTTGTGAATATCTCAGCGACTTGTCTGATCAATGCCTCGAAGTCCGAATTGTTATCGATAATATTATCGGCAAGACAAACCTTGCTGTCCAGAGAAATCTGAAAATTTTCTCTAATTTTTATTTGTTTTTCGCTAAGACCACTCGTTTTTTGTGCCCTATTTATTCTGAGTTTCCGCTTACAATCAACAAAGATAAGCCTGTCGCATCGCTTGGCCCAGCCGACCTCGGCTAAAAGGGGCATATCCAGCACAATTGCTTTGATTCGAGGTTGATTGTTATATTTTTTTATAAGCTCCTCAGTCCGGTCTAATACTAAGGGGTGGATTATTGTATTAAGTAATAGGAGCTTTTCGGCATCGGCAAATACAACTTCAGCTAATTTTTTATGGTCAATTTCCCCTGACGAATTCAAAAAAATAGTTCGGCCAAAAAGGCTGACTATTTTTTCTCTAACAGCTTTTTTTAGGAGAAACTCATGGACAATTTTATCTGCGTCAATGACCTTACAACCCAGCTTGGCAAACTCTGCCGCAACGGTACTTTTGCCTGAGCCGACGCCTCCCAACAGGCCGATTATTATTTTTTTTATTGTTTTGCCCACGGCCAGGCAGTTTAATTACTCTCTTAGAATCAGTCAAGTTATCATATATTACAATTTGCCCCGGCTTCTGTCAAGTTTATTTTGTTTTTTCTTTGGAAAGCTCATATCTGCTATTTTTCTATATCATTGCATTTACTCTTTGCAAGCATTTCAATTATCAGTTTCCTAACCGAAGGAAGTCTATTTTTTAACGCTTCCCATACAAGTCCATAATCTATCCCGAAATATACATGAATCAATTTATCTCTCATCCCTGACATTTCTTTCCATGGTATTGTTGGATACTGCTCCTTGACGGCCGCAGGCACATTCTTCGCCGACTCTCCAATAATTTCTAACTTTCGTATAACAGCGGTTCTTGTCTTATCATCGGCTCTAAAGTCCTCAAACTTCATGCCTTCCACGAAGGATTCGATCGCCTCAATCCCCTCAAGAATATCCCTTAGCAAAAGTCTGTGGTCTCTCATAGGTAAATTGCCTCTTTGAGTACATCGTCCTTGATTTCCTCTCTTAGTGAGCCGATAGGCACCAAGTCAACCCGGCAGTTCAGCTTCTCTTCGAGAAAATCCGAAAGCGCCACATAATCGAATAGGTCGGCTCCAGGCTCAAACTCCACGAGCACATCAACGTCACTGGCACTATTCTGCTCTCCGCGTACATACGACCCGAAAATCCCTTTCAGCCTGGCGCGAAACCTCTGCTGGACATCAGACTGTAAAACTACAAGCTTTTTCAGAATCACTTCTTTTGTCATAAAACCATGGAGTTCAGTGTTTGATGTTCAATGTTGGTTGTCGATGAACACAGAACTCTGAACAACCAACTTTTCTTCGTTACGACGATATAATTCAAAAATCACAGGTACTTTGCAGAAATATTATACAGATAGGTTCCCAAACGGAAAACAACAAACAAAAAAAGACCGCAAATTTCGAAAAACGGCCACCGACCAGCAACCGTCTCACTTCACGGTTTCTTCAAGATTCTTCCGGGGATGAAGAAGGGCACCCGTTGTTTGTAGTCCTGGTATGCCTTGCCGAATCGTTCAGTCAATTCTCTCTGCTCCCACCTGCCGACCAGCATGAACAGAATAAGAAAGAGCACCGTTAATATCGCGATCGGCGTCCATCGCAAGACCAAAAACCAGCCCACGAAAAGTATGGCAGCAGAGAAGTAAAGGGGATTCCTGCTAAGAGAATAAGGGCCGGTTGTAACAAGGGTGCTGTCTCGTCCATTGGTGAACAACTCTTTGCCGAAGGCCCTGCGAACGCTGAGCGACCGCAGCGTCCAAATCATCCAGCCGAATCCGAAGGCGAGGATTGGTATCCCAGCAGCCAGACCGATAGCTGGCGAAATAGGGACACGCCAGGGTAGTTTCAAAGCCAACGTCAGACCGATAGACATCGCTGATAAGACAACGAAGACTGGAATAATTACCAGCCACAAAGGCGGCGGTTTTCTACCATGAATTGTATTCATGCTCCCAATAACCCGATTACAGACGTAAGCAATTATCGACCCTATAGCTATAGATAAAGTAACCGAAAACCGAATCATTCTTTCATAGAAATATTGTGGTCGGAATTATAGGAGATGACAAGGAAAAAGCTCCTGAACTAAAGGATTTTAGTAACCGTTCACGGGGTCAAATCGGCCTTTTTACGTCATTGCGAGGCCTTTAGGCCGAAGCAATCTCAAATTTACCAAGCAAATAGATTGCCACGCTCGGCTCTGCCTCGCTCGCAATGACTTAAAATGAACAAAATTCAACATTTTAGGCCGTGAACGGTTACTGATTTTATAAGAGCTTTTTTGAATGGAATCAATCTAATGCTCACTTATATGAGCCTCGGCGAAGCAAGACACGATTTGCAATGCACAGTTTATTGTGAACGAAGTTTAAGTGGTGTCTTTTGTAAATTGTCCAATATGTCCAATATGTAGTTTTTCACTATCGCATCCCATGTCATATTCCTGGCAAGCTCGTAACCGTTTCGTATCAAATTCTCTGTTTCTGATTCATTTTTGGGCAGGACTGAGACAATTTTCTTAGCGATTTTTTCGCTTTCATTTATTTCTATCTGTTCTCGCACTGAACGGCTCATGTTTTTTAAATCCTCTATGTGGGCATAATCAGAATCGGCTAAATTCGTGTAGTCGGCTATAATAACGTTCTTGACGTCTTCATGGCCGTTCACATCTTTATACAGGCCTGCACATCCGCAAACGTTTGTAAACACACATATTCCGCCGTAGGTCAGTGGTTCTATCTGAGATATTCCGAACGGCTCGTAAACACTTTGGCCGAATTCCAGATCAGTTCCTTTGCGGATATCTATAAATTCCATATCCTCCGGCATCTTCTTGCCGCAACTTTTACGTTGAAATCCGAACTGGTTGATGAAGATTACTTTTACATTACGGCATTGGGCGTTGAACTCCTGCACCTGGGTATAAAAGCGCGCTTCACCTCCGGATAGGTCTGGCCAGCCTTCACGATGGGCCACGGGCCAATTATAAGATGATTCCATATTGTAGATATCCTGTCCGAGCCTCTGCTGCACTTCGGTGGATAAGACAAACAATACCGCTGTTTTATTCAAGGCTTTAAACTGTTCTTCTATTTTGTAGAGGACACGCAGGTCGCGCCAAAGCCCTTTGCTTCGTACCAGTCTTGTGACGTGAGTGAAAATATAGTCCGGTTTAAATCCGAGGAGGTTTTCACAATAAAGCTGTAGTTTTTCTTTCGATACGAGCTTCTCGGTGATACTGATTCGTTCTGCGCTGGTGCCGTTATAAACTATTTCGATGTTTGCGGTCTCAAATTCTTGAGCCATGAACCGCAATTCTTCTACCACATGATCACCTACCGCGAATATGTAATTGCAGAATTTTGAGGCTTCAACAAGAATGTGTTTAAAGTAAGAGCTTTGATCTCCAAATACTTCATTGACGTAAAATCCTTTTTTGTGAGCTTGCTTGATGATATTGTAGAACATTGTATCGTGGCTTGGATGCTCCTCTACGATACGGCGCATCGTGGCTACTTCGTGGGCATAGAAAACTGTTCTAAAATCACAGCACGGCTCAAGCATTGCTGCCAGCGCCGTTGGCATGCCCATAAACTCGTGGGCAATGATAAATGTAGATTCTTTGGCTGCACCGAGCGCTTTTAGCACATCTATTGCCACCGGTGCCAATCTTACATATTGCTCATATTCCCATAAATGTTCGTACAGGTGGCTGCGAATACCGAATTCTTCAAACAGACGCCTCTTGAACTCATTTATCGCAGTGTTATTGATATGTCTTATATCGAGCAGCAGCACCTCCGGTGAGCTTTTTATGCCTGACCGCTGGTCTATGAAGGTTCTCCTGCCGTACACGATTCCTACATTATAAAAACTCTCAATTTTGTGAAAGGCATGTGCGTACGATGGGTTTATAAGACCGTCAATAGACGAATATAGCACCTCACCGTTTTCACCGAGGCGATCTAATATGGAGCCATCTATTGTGAACAACGGGCTGACAAGGATTGATCGGTCAACTGCTTCGAGATAAGATTTACAGGTGAAAAGGCCTTGAAGGACGGCGCCGATTCCGCCAATTTTTCCTACCGCCTCGTGAGTGACATGTACAAATGTTGTCGCATTGGACATAATAAGTTTCCTCCAAGTTTTTCTGCTTCTTCCACTTAAAATATAGGAAATGGTAAGGCGGCAGCAAAATGGAGGAGCTTTGGCTCAGGCCACAATTCTTGTGGACCGGAAAAGTGTTGATTAAACGTAATTGAAGTGTATTTTTTTAAGACTTTTGGGCAAGGAAAAGGAAATTTTTGCTGTGGTCAGCTTATTCGAGCTCGCAAATTTCTTATCAACCCTGAAAGCACCTGGGCAGGAATGTCAGCTAATTCCGGCTCAGGTATTTCACTAATCGACATTGTGTCGAGAATCTTTACTGCGTCAGTGCCGTAGGGGGCGATGGAATCTGCGGTTTTTTGAGCCTCATCAAGCTCGCCGTCGGCCATCTGCCGAAGATAAACAATTATGTTTTTTGTGAGCTCCTTGTCGTTTGTTTTAGGACTCGGCTGTGACAGGCCGGCCCCCGCTTCAAGTATTTCTCTTTCCTGCAGTATATCTTGAGTGAGCTGACTCGTCTCGGCCATTAGCTGTTTCTCTCTTTCTTCATCGTCCTGATTTATGGGTGCAAGTTTCAGCTCTTCATAGGCATCGAGGTTAGGTACGTATATTTTGTTGTGGCATCTTGGACACTTTGCCCATTTACCGGCGGCGCTGTCTTGTGCCTCAACTTTTTTGCCGCAATGACTACAATGAAATGTGATTGCCATTTCGTCACCTTTGATTAGACTTATCGGCTTTATATTCTGCAGCCACCTCTGTGGTAATTCCACCGCGGGGTTTGAATTGAGAGGTAACCTTCATCCAGCGTGGTTTACAGGTATCACAAAGATCGTCCAGAATATCATTTGTCAGAGCCTCATAGAAAATTCCCTTGTTACGATAGCTTTGCATGTAGAGCTTCAGACTTTTTAGCTCAATGCACCATTTATCGGGGCAATATTCTATGATAATCTCACCGAAGTCCGGCTGGCCTGTTCGGGGACAGACGCTTGTGAACTCAGGGCATCTAATTGTTATGCGGTACTGCCGCTCTGGGCGAGGATTATCAAACAGCTCTATTCTTGCAGACCCGCGCATGGTTTGAACCTCTTACAAATTTTACTCCAAATAATATAATTTAAATATCGGTTTAAGACAAGTAATAATCAACAGTATTGAATAAAAGATATGGCTGTTGTGGTTAATTTTTCTTTGAAAGTATTGCATTTCGCTGATAGTATGGATATGTTGAATTTTTAAGTTTCATTGTGTATTTGCAGTACCAAAATTAAGATACGATATGAAGAAGGTATGTTTTTTGAAAGGAGTGAACACAATGGCTAAAAAATTAGTTTTTCTAATTTGTACGGTCGCGGCAGGTTTGTTTTTGTTATCAGGTTGTACTGCTTCAGAGAAGGCTAAAATAGAGAAGACTAAATTAGAAAAGGCTAAAGTAGGAGAGGCTAAATCAAAGGGGGTTAAAGTTAAATATGAGCCTATAGAGGTGGCTAAATTAGAGGTTAGATTGGAGGAGCCTAAGACTCAGAAGCTCGTCCTGCGTGTAAACTGTGGTGCAACTGAACCTTACACCGATAAGGCGGGCAAAGTATGGTTATCTGACCAGTATCTGGAAAGTGGCAAAGACTGGGGTGTCGCTGATGGTATGACTGTCGAACGCGGGGAGTTAAATATCGCTGGTACTGATTCTCCGAAGATATATGAGACTGAGCGATATAGCATGACAGCTTATAAATTTACTGTGCCTAATGGTAAATACTCAGTGCGGTTACATTTTGCCGAAACCTTCGATGGAATCAGCGGCGAAGGTCAGCGAGTTTTTTCAGTCAGCATTAACGATAAAATTGTCCTTAAAGACCTTGATTTATACAAAGAGGCTGGCGGACCACAAAAGCCCCTTGTTAAAGAGTTCAAAAATATATCTGTGACCAATAAAGAGCTGGTCATCGGTTTTACGAGCAATATAGAAAATCCTGAAAT
>CAZIED010000120.1:0-7133 GCA_964538525.1 uncultured Pirellulales bacterium
GGGTAAGTGGGTATTTTCCAATTAGTGAATGATACTTCGTTCAGAATCGTTATTATTTTCCTAAAGACATATACTATGCGTGAGAAATTGTTGAAAAAAAATGAGCGAGTAGAAAAAACTCTCATCAAAGATTTCACATCTTACCTGTTAATCTAAAGTGTGTAATGTAATCTTTTTTGAGGATTGACGGCAGAGTCAATTTAATATACAATTTTGCACCAAACGTTTTCCATTGGAAAGGATTTATGATGGATTTTGAGCAGAATAATCTTTCAGGCTCACCAGGGCCGCAACAATCGCAGCCAATTTCCGATATCGGTCGAACCAGGCCAGCAGGAAAAACATCGGGTGGAGGAACCGGCTGGAAGATTTTTCTCGGTATCGTCCTGGTGCTGTCGATTCTTGCAAATATTGTGCTGGTCATGATGTTAGTCGGAATCGTAGCAATCCTTACGTCTGGAAAAGCAGGCCTGCTCACAGAAGAAGTAATACGCAAAGGGCCGAGCAGAAACAAGATTGCCATAATTACTGTTGAAGGAATAATCGACAGCGATCAAGCCCAGGATGTATATGCCCAGATAAATGCAGTCCGGCAGGATAGACGCGTAAGAGGACTAATAGTACGAGTAAACTCGCCCGGCGGCACAATATCGGGAAGCGACCAGATACATAAAGAAATCCTGAAATATCGACAAGAAGAAAAAAAACCTGTCGTCGCATTTATGCAGTCAGTCGCAGCATCGGGCGGCTATTATACTTCGGTTGCCTGCGATAAAATTATAGCAGAACCCACTACAATCACAGGTTCTATCGGCGTGATAAGCCTGTACTTTGTAGTACAGGAGCTGCTTGAGCACAAGCTCGGCATCCTGCCGGTCGTCGTTAAAGCCGGCGCCAAAAAAGACTGGCCCAGCTATTTCCAGGCACCTTCGGAGGAACAATTGCAATATCTCCAGAATAAGCTGGTTAATCCCGCTTATGAGAGATTTGTTCAAATTGTCGCCGAAGGAAGAAATGCAACACTCACAGAAAGCCAGGTCAGACAGCTTGCCGACGGCAGTATTTTCGGCGCCCAGGAAGCACTTTCGGAAAAACTGATAGACAAAATCGGCTATCTTGATGAGGCAATAGAACTGGTTAAGTCACTGGCCGGCGTCGAAAAGGCCGAGGTCGTTCAGTATCGTAAGCCTTTCTCATTAGCCGGTCTCTTGAGATACCACAATGAAAATTTGCTGAAAATAGACAGCGACACACTCTATCAATTTAGTACGCCACAAATATTGTACCTTTGGACTGCGCATTAGCAGCTGAAATGAAAGACCGAGCATCGGCGGGATGTATCGCCGTTATAGATTGAGGCGTTTGCAGGCTTTCTATTTCAAACGGCCGGCCTGGCCCGCAGCCGGTGACAGAAAGTAAAATCGCCGTTATCACAAAGATTGTTATTATCCTCTTCAAATCCTTACCTTTAGAAAAATTGAGGATGTTTTTTATCCTTAATAAACTATAACATTGCCGACCAAATCTTTTGGCGATTTTCCTTAATAATCCGGGAATTTTCTCATCCATTGCGGCCAATCAGCCGACATAACGCCACCGGCGGTCGTCCACGGACCGGATGTATTACATGCCTTATGCCACTTAAATGTCCACAACTCTTTAAGCCCAGCCTTTCTGGCGGACCAATCCAGAAAAGCCATGTTTATATACCCATCGTGCCGGTTGATGCAAATACGCCTCATGTGCTGCGTGCTCTCCCACGAAGCATCCTCTACCGTTGGCGGGTTATCAATCTCTCTCGGAAAAACATTGAACCGCAGGGAATCCATAAAAAGAGGTACATAGCCGGCACCTTTTACATTGGGAGTTCTCCAGTTGTTGACAGTTTCAAAACCCTCATAGACCGTCGTGACCGACAAAGGCGGATTTTCCACCCAGCCGTTTATCCCATAGCTGCCCCAGTCACCTTTTGGGTCATAACCACCGCCATTTCTGCCCAACGTATAGATACCCCAGGCTGAAAACACATTGAATTTAGGTGAGACTTGTCCATTCTCATCGATAAGCGGCTTCATAGCAGTGGGACAACAGCGAATCTTGTGATCGTTACGATAATATGCTCTCAGGGTGTTGAACCAGTGATATGTATGGTCGGCACCCACACCCGCCTGGAATTTGCCATCGTAGTCCTGGGTGTACATCGAAAAAAAAACGGTCCATTGTTTGATGTTCGCAAGACAAGCAACCGTCCTGGCTTGCTGCCTCACTCGCTTTAAGGCCGGCATCAGTATCGACATTAATAACGCAATAATGGCAATCACTACCAAAAGTTCTATTAACGTAAAACCTCTTCGCCTATACATAATTCCTCCTTCAATAACTCGCCCTTTGAATGACAATAGATGTGAAAAATCATCTTTCAACATTTTCAATGTTATATCTTCAAAATAATACTATTCTCCTTCTATAATAATATACCCTGAACAACCTTTCTATACAACGAAAAGTGATTGGTAAATTAAATATTTGGATAAAATTTTCAGCAAAATATTTGCCGGTTCTTTCAAAAAAATCCTCGTAAAGTATTGTAATATAAGACGATATGTCAAATAGTACAAAGAATTTAAGTTTATAGATTTAACAAGCAGTCGTTTTATATCCTATAATAAATTTGAAATTTTTTCTTGATTAGCAGTTGAAGGATATCCGATAGGATTTACTACAAAATTATTTCTCGTTATTAAACTCAATACCTTCACGAAATTTGCAGGTTAATCCGCGATGCGGGGGTCTTCTGCACCAGCTATGACAATGACATATTCACCTTTCGGATGCGGCTGAAGCTGTGCCAGCAACTGCGAAAGTCGTCCGCGTGTCATCGACTCAAACATCTTTGTCAGCTCTTTAGCCAATGCAGCCCGGCGGTCGCCATAAATCTCTAAAGCATCCTGGAGAAAACCACGTAAGCGATGCGGGCTTTCGTAAAAAACAAGCGTATGAGGCGAGTCTTTATCGACGGCTAAATACCGGCGACGCTTGCTGCTGGTGCGCGGCGCAA
Organism: uncultured Pirellulales bacterium; assembly: GCA_964538525.1. Taxonomy (GTDB): domain Bacteria; phylum Planctomycetota; class Phycisphaerae; order Sedimentisphaerales; family Anaerobacaceae; genus CAZIED01. The sequence continues at coordinate 3,059 of CAZIED010000120.1, forward strand.
AGCCGCGAAAGGTAAAACCGTGCGTAGGCAAAGCCGACAGAATCAAACCCATTACAAAAGCTGTTGCTCCGGGAGTCATCGTCACCTCCAAACCTGCTTCGATAGCACCTCGCACCAGCTTAAATCCTGGATCGCTGATGCCCGGCGTACCAGCGTTTGTGACTAAGGCCACCGATCTGCCTTTTTCAAGCAGGTCAATAATTTTCTTTGAAGCCTGAGCTTCATTATGCTCGTGTAAAGAAATCTGCGGTTTTTTGATATCGAAATGCTTCAACAAAAGGCCTGTCTTTCGGGTGTCTTCGCTGGCAACGTATTCCACCTGACGCAACGTTTCCACTGCACGCAAGGTAATATCCGAAAGATTTCCGATAGGCGTCGCGACCAGATAAAGCATATCATGGCCCCATTGTTCTTCGATAAACTATGAACGAAATCCCCCGCAGAAAACTATCCGCTTTGAAATCCCTTACGTCTGTTGGCGAGTATCTTTCGCCCGCCTTTGGTTCGCATCCGGGCTCGAAAACCACTCTTTCGCGCCTTTTTAACCTTACTTTTACGATGATTTTCCATAGACACTCCCGTCGTTGAAAGTTCACATCAACTTGAATCTTGGCTCTCGATACTCGCGACTGAAGTGCCTAAAGTCTGGAGTGTCTAAAGTGCCTAAAGTTATGACTTTTAACTTTAATTTACTTTAGGCACTTTAGATCACTTTAGGCACTTAAAGAATATCGAGCATCGAGTATCAAATAACAGCAAGGCATGATAACGTTTTTCGCAATCCTTTCAAGCATATTTAATCTTTGCTGCAATCACATAAGTGTTCTGTCTGATATGATTTGTCCAGTGATTATTGCATGACCTGTTTTGCGTGCACCTTTAAATGCTCTTTTGCCTTCTGCAATTTCCGTGTGAAGTCACTGTTTCTAAACTGTAAGGTCCATTTCCTGATGGTAATCCAGCCGCCAAAACGGATGACGCGGTTACGCCAGGTGCGATACCACCGCCCCCACCCCAATTTAAGATCGTGCAAGAACAAAACCAGGCCGGGGAAAGAGAATATGCTTGCAGCAATCAGGAACATATATTTGAACTGATAAAACCTGCCCATGATTTGTCTTACAGACCGCTGCATTTGTTCTGCGCTGGCCGGCTCATCAGGCTCGAACAAAGGGAAATTGCCGTCATAATATTCCCAGCCCACATCGTCAATGGGGTAAATCCTGTTTTGTCTTTCAAGCCTGTGTCTCAACTGCGTTCCAGGCAGCGGAACCGGCAGCAAAACCTGCACAGTGTCAATCTTGGCCCTCTTGATGAAACGCTTAAAGTGTTTCACGCGATCTTTGACCGGCATGCCGAAATTCACGCCTTCTGTTTTCGGATAGCCAAAGATGAACATCCCATGTACTAGGAATCCAAATTTGTGATATATCCTTGTGAGTGACATCATATCTTCAGCTCTTACCCGCTTGTTCATAGCTGTCAGCTCTTCTTCGATCGGCGATTCAAAACCGATGGCTACCATCCTAATGCCCGCTTGCTGCATAGCAGCCAATAGCTCCGGGTCTCTGGCCTTATCCAATCTTATCTGAACTGTCGTAACCAGATGCCTTCCTATGCGCTTTTGATAATCACTGAGCATATTACAGAATCTTATTGTCTCCTCACGTTGTTGCCCAAAGAGGTCATCTACAATAAAGAAATGCCTGGCACTGCATGTCTCCACGAGAAAGCTGATATGCTCAAGCAGTCGCTCCGGCGAGGCGTATCTCGGTTTGCCCCTGACGGTGCAGAACTCGCAGGTCATCGCGCAGCCGCGCGTCCTTTCAACGGGATAAAGCTTGATCTTCGCATAGCGAACTAAGGAAAAATCAGGTAAAGGCAGTTTGTCAAAGTCGGTCAGCGACTCTCTTTTCGGGGTGAAAACGACCTGGCCATCGCTCAGATAAGCAATGCCCTTGACCTCGTTCACATCGCCTTTGCCTTCTATCGCCCGCAGAAGCTCTTTGATTGTCTCTTCTGCCTCGCCAATGACGATATAGTCGATACCGCTGTGCAACGCCACGTCTATATTATCTTCAACAAAATGCTGTCCCCCGGCTATGGTGACAAGACCCTTATCTTTGTAAAAGCGGGCTAATTTGTAGAGCCTGGGTATGGTGCTTGTCAAGCCTCCATAGAATCCAACAACATCCGCGGGTCTCTGTCGCTGTAGAAACTCATGGTCGGCACCGGCCAATCTGTCTCTGGGTCCGTATCTGCGAAGGTTATTCTCATCGATAACCTCGGCATCCCACCTTTCCATTTCATTGACGGCAGTGGCCACACATACCGGCCCCAAGGCGGTGGTCGTCTTAGCGATGCGGGAATAAATATTAAACGCCGGATAAGCCGGTATAACGACTCTCAACCGATACCTTTTCTTTGATAAATCAAACATAATGAAAAACCTAATCAAATATTTAAAATGATTGTATGATTTCTCACAGTTTCGGACAAATTAAAATTGGGCAAATCTTTGATTATATTTTTTCTGCCGGATTAAGGTGCCATTTCACCCAGTTCGTAGAGGATTACTGCTGAGGCAACAATAGCGGCGGTCTCCGTTCGCAAGATTCTTTTTCCGAGGCTAAAAGCTGTGGCACCTTTGCTGCAAGCAAGAGCAACTTCCTGTTCCGTAAAACCTCCCTCCGGACCAACTAATAAAGCTACATTAATCGGCGAAGTCGCCCCATCTCGCAAAAGCTCTCGCAGATTTTGACCTGCCTGTAGCGCCCCAATGAAACATCGGTCGAAGGCAATAAGACCCGATACGGCATCTGAGAAGCTGACAGATGATTTGAGCTGCGGTATTCTGCCTCGGCCTGATTGCTCAGCAGCTTCGGTAATGATAGACTGCCAGCGTGACAGTTTGTTTGGTGTTATATCCTCTGGACGGCGGACAATACAACGCTGCGTTATCATCGGCACATAATGTGTCACACCTACCTCGGTGCACTTTTGCAGCACCAGCTCGAACTTTTCGCGAGCCAAAAGACTCTGGTAGAGTGTAATCTGTGTTTGTGGCTCAGCCTGGGTCTGCTGCCGGGATACAACTTCGCCCATAACTTCCACCCGGCTGACCTTTGTCAAAACCACCGTGTATTCCCAGCCGATATTATCCAACACAATGATGTGCTCGCCCGGCTCCATACGCAGGACGTTGCGAATCTGATGGGCAAATCTTCCTGTAAGAAGCACGCGCCCATCCTGCAAACTTTCACGTGGAACAAAGAAACGATGCATTATTTCTCAAGTCCTTATATTCAACCAATTAACTTTGCCGGCGACACAAAACCTAAATCTATTTATAATGCTACCTTGTGACGACTAATTCGACAAATCAAAAACGAGCCTTTCTTTATGCTTTGGTCGCGGTTTTGCTGTGGTCAACGGTAGCCACTGCCCTTAAAGTCACTTTACGTCACATAGATGTCCTGCCGCTTCTTTTTTATGCCTCGATTGTTTCGACCGCCACATTCTTTTTGTATTTACTACTCTCCGGAAAAACAGTTTCACTTAAAGGCTTATCTAAAATAGATTTCCTGCAGTCCGCTTTATTGGGATTTCTCAATCCTTTCCTCTATTATATAGTGCTGTTTAAGGCATACAGCATACTGCTGGCGCAGGAAGCGCTGACGATAAACTGGGTCTGGCCGATAACGCTTGTACTATTGTCTATTCCGCTGCTGCATCAAAAAATCAAGATAAGAAGCATTTTTGCGATAACAATTAGCTTCTTGGGCGTTTTTATCATCGCAACCGGAGGAGACATTAAGGGATTTAAATTTAGTAATCCAGCCGGTGTCTTGCTGGCGCTGGGCAGCACTGTAATCTGGGCGTTATACTGGATATATAGCGTAAGAGATAAACGCAATGAAGCCGTTGGATTATTCCTGAATTTTGCGTTCGGCTCGGCTTATATCTTTGCAGCAATGCTCTCTTTTACAAAAATAGAGCTCCCAAGCTGTAACGGCTTTTTTGGAGCTATTTATATCGGATTATTTGAAATGGGTGTCACCTTCCTGGTGTGGCT
>CAZIED010000121.1:0-7081 GCA_964538525.1 uncultured Pirellulales bacterium
ATTAGTAGATTTCTCCACTTCGCGATGCTAACGCATCGCTCCGGTCGAAATGACAGTGAGTCTTTTCTACAAAGCAAAATCAAATATCAAAAAGCAAAATGTAAAATTAAGGAATTCCACAATTTCGATTTTTTAATTGGTTCAAAACCGCAGATTTACCAAAGATCTGTCTATCTGCCTTTTGGGTGTCCCGCCTGGACCATATAAAACCGTTTGGGTCTTTCCGAAATCGAAAATAGCCCTTAAAAGCTGATTATTGAACCTTATACATTCCGATAAAAGCATTGCCGTGCTTAAATGTTCTTTTCTGAGCTCCTTAATCAACGCCTTTAGTTTTGCCTGTGTAGCGGCAAGCTGGCTCTTTTTCTCTCCGGATAAAGCGTTCACCAGAGATGTGATAGTCAATTGTGCAATATCACAACCAAAAGCGTCCGCTAAATCCCTTCGTATAAACTGGCGTCGTGATTCATTGGCGGTGTATTCATCCTTCCGCTGCCTTGTTGTTTGCAGCAGGTCGCTAAGGGCTGTATCCCCGACTTGATCTGGGACACGTTTGAGGACCAGCCGACGCAGCTGCCGTAGAACCGATAAGCTCTCCTCAATGTGCCGGATGTCCCTATCCAAAACAGCTAAAAGCTCATCAACCTTATCATTTATTGACATCATTGAGGTCTTCATAGTTCCATACTCAAAGTTCATTGTTCATAGTTCGTTGTTCGTCGATGAACTATGAACCACGGACTTGAAACTGTTTCGATTTGTTCGCTCTGAATCAGCCAGTATCTCGTTTATATCCTTCCACAATCCCAGGCCGCCCTTATTTGCAATATCCTGCGCCAAATATAACCAAAATATTCCCTGCACTTGTTTTGATATTTCGTCCGTCTCAGAACCCCATTCTCCGATGGTGTTTTTCATTTCGTCCAGTAATTTGTTAAGGAAAAGCGATTCAAAGTCTTTAGCAACTTTTTCCCTCGATTCCTGATGCTCGATTCTCGATGCCGATCGAGTATCAGCTATCGAGTATCCGGTATCCAGTATCGAGCATCTATTATCGAGAGTATCCATTAAAACTGCTCCTACATTATTACAAGATTAGCCTGCAGCGCCCCCGCCTTTTTTAGAGCATTGAATATTGCTATTAAATCTCTCGGTGTTGCGCCGATGGCGTTTAGGGCCTTGGCAAGCTCAGAAACAGTGACCGACCGTGAAACAGGTATCAAGCTCGCATCTTTTTCCTCAACGCCCACCATGGTTTCAGGAATAACTTCCGTTGTGCCGGCATCAGAAAATGGTGCAACGGGCTGAGAAACCGTCGCGGTTTCTTTAACCTTTACAACGAGGCTGCCCTGAGAAATCGCTACCGCCGAGATACCTACATTTTCTCCCACGACAATGGTGCCTGTGCGCTCATTGATAACTACCACCGCAGGGACATCGACCACCACCTGCGGCTTTGTAATGTTATCGATAAATCCGGCTATGCCAGACTGCGCAACGTCACTGGGAATACTAACCCTGATAGTACCGGCATCAATCGTAATCGCACAATTCGGAAAGGATTGATTAATGACCCTGCTTATCTGCTCGGCTGTGGAAAAATCATCGTTTCTAAGATGAAGATTAATGTATCTCTGGTCTGCAATGTATTCGATATAAGTTGCTAATTCCTGTTTTTCCACCATCGCGCCGTTGGGGATTCTGCCGACGGTTTGATGGTTTTTGGAGATTGTTGCCTTTTCTCCGGAGGCCGCCCATCCACCAAGCGAGATGCCACCACCGGCCACGGCATAGACCTGGCCATCCAAACCCTCCAAAGGCGTCGGCAGAAGCATACCACCCTGAAGACTCTTGGCATCGCCAACAGCCGATACATCAACATCAATGCGGCTGCCTTCACGTGCAAAAGGACCAAGCTCGGTGGTGACCATAACCACTGCAATATTACCGCCGGTCTGATCGGAAGGACTAAGAATTATGCCGGCATCCCTTAAAATATTGGTCAGCATCTGTCGCGACGGCAGCGTGGTATCGCCGGTGCCGGACAGACCTACAACCAGCCCTATGCCGGTAAGGGTATTGCTGCGAATGCCGCCAATATCCACAATATCCTTTATCCGCTCACATCGCCCAACACCTGCAAAAATCAGAAGGCAGAAGACAGAAGACAGAAGCCTGCCCTGAGTAAAATCGAAGGGACAGAATATTGAATTCCGACCTCTGATCCCTGACCCCTGACCACCGATACCTTTTTTTTGTATTCTCATTTTTAATCTTCCCAGATACATGCTCAGAATGGCCATAGAATATCAAATATGCGTCCAAGCCAGCCCGGCCTGGTGTATGGCTCCGAGACACCGTTATTTCCTGACACGATACGAAAGTTTGCCACCTGCTCACTTTTGACCGTGTTGTCAAATGCGATATCGCTGGGTCTTACTACGCCGCTTACCTCGATAGCTTGAATGTCACCGGCGATGTTTCGGCTGCGAGTGCCTAAAACCACGAGGTTGCGATTCGGCAGAACATCTATAACCACTACAGTGACACGATCGACAAAGCTGCGCTCATCTTTATAATCAGCTTTACTGCTCAGCTCATTATTTGACTCGGCATCCATCGTGAAGCCCGGCATTTTCGGCAAAATATGGTCTATATTAAGCTCGCCATTAAAATTGCTTGACCGATCGGTTTTCTTTTTCAGGTCTCTTTTGGCTTTGTTATCGACCTTACTATCCTCGGTGATTTTGATTGTCAGCACATCACCGATACTGCGGGCGGTATCATCGGCATATAAATCCTTCAAGTTCTTTTCTCTCTTGGCCCAGATGGAATCTGCCTGTGTGCAGGCCGCCGGCCAAAGTAACAAGCCGATAAAAATTAATATTAGAGATATTTTGCTATTCATTGTTTCTCCTTTTCTAAGTTCTGGGTTCATTGTTGATAGTTCATAGACAACGAACTACGAACTAATAACTACGAACTACAAAGTCGGCTCCACGGTACCATCTTCGTTGACCTTTGCCAAAATTATTCGCTGCGAGTCCGAATTTCGGACCTTAATACACTCACCTGCCCGGCCGTCCTGCAAAGCCTTTCCCACAGCCGTTATCAGAAACCCCGGTTTTTGAACTCTAATGACAACAGTCTCGTTGCGCCTGATGGAATTTACCAGTTTTGCCGGGACTAACATATCCGGTTGAATCACCGCATCTGCCGACACCTTAGACCTGACGATAAGTCCGTATGGCGGGGGCCAATTTGCAGGCTCAGGATAGTCTGATACGGTCTCTTCTATCCTGACGTTCTGCGGACTGATGGCTGAACCTGCCGGAATCTCAGTTAAAGCCACCACCGTTAGAAACTTAAATTTCAGGCGGAATGTCACTTCACAGCTTCCTATCTCCTTGCCGTCGCAGGCCACGGAAATCGCAACTTTAGCCTGATTTCTCAGGCCGTTTTTAACCAATCGCGGCGAAAGCGTTATATCGCTCCTAACGGATGGCAGAACAAAATCTTTTGGTATCGCTATGGGACAAAATTGGAAAACCGACTCAGCAGGGTCATTCTCTTTAAGAAATGAGCCGGCAAGGGCAACAAATTCGCTGCCCTTTATAACATGTTGCTGTTTTTTTACCGTTATTTCCTCAGCACCCGTCAATGTCACCTGCGGGGCTTTAATCCCGCTGCTGGCCAACCTGCTCAATACCGTGGGCCGATCAACAACGATTTTCTGACCCGGCACAGAAAATCGCCCTAATGTAATTTCGCTCGCCCGTTCTACAAGTGACTTCTCACCTCGAATAACGCTGACTTGTCCCAGCTGCAGCAAGCTATCATTAACTGTCACCTCTCGCGGTAAATAAATCTGCAGGTTTGTTTGTGAATCGTCGGATTGGCCTTTCATAGAACCACTATAAAAAAGGATACAAGTTACAACCGCATTAACAAATGATGAATAATTAATCATTAATCATTAATCCTTAATCATTCCTTACCTGCCTATGCTGTTTGCGGTCCGAAGCATTTCATCTCCGGCCCTTATTGCCCTGGAGTTGACCTCATAAGCACGCTCGGCGGTTATAAGGTTAACAAGCTCGGTTACCATTTGGACATTGGACTTTTCCAGGAAACCTGCCTGGATGATTCCGAAGCCATTTTCTCCGGCAGTGCCGGTCGTAGGTGAGCCGCTTGCCTCGGTTGAGGAAAGCAGGTTGTCTCCTTCGCTGGATAGTCCCGACGGATTAGGAAATCGAACAAGCTGAATGGTGCCGACGACCGAGGTTGTTCCCGCAGCATCAAGCACGTTGACTCCTCCATCCTTGCCAATGTCCATAGAAACGGCATCTACCGGAACGGTAATGGCCGGCTCGATCAGGTATCCGGTGGTTGTCACTAATTGCCCATTTGCGTTTGTTTGCAGGGCACCATCGCGGGTATATCTGATGCTACCGTTCGGCAATGTCACCTGCAGGAAGCCGTCGCCGCTGATGGCAATATCAAGCTTTCTGCCGGTGTTCTCAAACTCGCCGGTAGTGAAAACCTTTATTGACGAGGCTGCACGAACACCGCTACCGACCTCCAGGCCGCTGGGAGATTTCACACCGGAAGAGACTTCTGTGCCGGATTCCCTCATCTTGATATAAAGCAAATCCTGAAAGTCAATCTGACTGCGCTTAAAACCGGTAGTATTGATATTAGCGAGGTTGTTGGCGATAACGTCAATCATCATTTGCTGAGCACTCATGCCTGTCGCTGCGGTGGAAAATGCTTTCAACATAATATCTTTCTCCTTAAGTTAGCGTGCAGCGTACAGCGTTTAGCGTGCACGAATAACTGTACGCTGTACGCTTTAGAGAGTTTATCCCATTGCCACGCCTATAATGCTGCTGGATGTATCCTTTTGCGACGAGAGAATTTGCATGTTTGCCTCGTAGAGCCTGGACACCATTATCATATCCACCAATTCATCAACCATCTGAACGTTGGAGGTCTCCTGATAGCCCTGTTTTACAACGATATTACCAGCCGTTCCAGGTTCGATATTCTCTCCGTTAGAGGACGTTGCCGACAGGGCGTAACAATTCGCACCAATCGGCACCAGCATATTTTCTTTGTCCTTGAAATCTACCAGCTTGAGCTTATCTATAACTGTTCCACCGGCACTGATGCTCCCATCTGCCGTAACGTATAATTCTGACAGCCCCGCATCGGCAGGGATAGTAATCAGCCCGGCTTGTCCAGCCACTATATTGCCGTCGGAACTAACGATTTGGCCATTTTGATTTATGTGGAATATACCGTTGCGGGTATAGATGGGGCCGTCAGGCGTCTCTACCACAAAAAAGCCCTTGCCGAGAAGAGCAAAATCCAGCGGCCGGCCCGTCTCGACAATGCTGCCCTGTGAGAAATCCAGCGCCGAGTTTAAATCAACACCTCCACTATTATCAGCTCCCGTTGCCGACTGTTGCGCCTGCAGGGATTTTGAAAAATTGTTGCAGATTCGTTTGTACCCAACGGTGCTGACATTGGCGAGGTTGTGCGTGATGATGTTAAATTCTCGCATCAACGAATCAATACTCGAACTAATCTGTGCTGCAGCTTCTGTCATATTAGACTCCCACTGTGCCAGACCTGATCTTCCTCTGAGTTTAGTTCCTGGTTCGGGTTTAATTGCTGTGGTGCAGCATCAGGAGACTTCGAATTTCGTATTTGGCTTCTCGCTGAGTGCGGTCCCTTATATCTCGAATTTTTAAAAGCCTCGTTGGTAGCACGGATTAACTCGTTAATGTCTGCATCACTTAGTCCTATCAGCTCAACAGCTATTGAAAAACCGTTTTCTGCAGGACCGGTATGCCTGACTATGCCGATATCTTCTACTATCATTGCCCGTGTCGTTTTGCCGTTCCGGCGGGCATGGATTGTGTCCATGATTTTTTCTTCATCCAGCCTGAAAATTACTAAAACTCTATCGCCTTCTTTCACTCGCAGCGGCGCTTCTATACGCAAGCCTGGACCAGCCAGCTCGGTCACTAATCCAGGGATAAATTCCGGCGGTCCTTCCACATTTGACTGCATTCTTGCAAAAGGATAACAGGCCACGAAAGCCGGCTGTTTCACATCAACACGCAAAAACCGTCGGCGATTGACAAAACGTATATTATCGCTGTGATTCAAAACCAGAATATTGCCGTTGCTGCTAATCGCCGAGGTGTCAAACTCCCAAACCGATGCATCATAATAACAGCGTCCACGCCAGAAACTGTCCGGTGCACTTTCTACAGGCATTGCAAGCTCGACCGTTATCTCGGCGTCCGTGTTTTTAATAACAACTGACTCAATATTTGCTATTCTGCGGCTTTTGCTACGTGTTACATAAAGTTTTTTACCCACAGGAATTTGCCTCGTGCTCAACCTGCCCGTTGAGGGCGTAGGACGTTTTCGAAAACCAAGTTTTTCACTCAGCCATGCCAATTCCGCTCCCAATTGCTCACTCTCTTCATCCGATTCCCTTGATAGGCTCTCTTCTATCAGCTCAGCAGCACCACGGGCAAAGGCACCATCTATAGTGAAAATCCCTTCCTTTCGTTTTAGGCCGCTCTTGCCAACAACCGCAAGCAGCAGTTGCTGTTCGCGCTGGCTTATTCCTATTCTCTTAGAATAATCTGCAAACAGCTTGTCTGCCGCCTTTTGTTCTTCAATCCTGCGATTACGGCTAATCCATAAAAATAAAGCGGTCAATATAACCAAGCCGGTCGCCACAATTAGTATAAACCACGGCCCGCCCATAAAATTTGCATCTAATTGCCTTGCCGCCTGCCATCGCTGTATCGGTGTCAGCAGCAAAATTAAATGTGAAAATTCAAGAATAAAAAATTTTGATTTTTGCATTTTAATTTTGCTTTGTAGAAAAGACTCATTGTCATTTCGACCGGAGCACCCGTGTCTTCTGTCGAAGACAGAAACGGGGGCGAAGTGGAGAAATCTACTAATAGCAGATTTCCCTTCGGGGCTCTTCGCTTCGTGTCTCGACTGGCCTTCGGTTCGCTCGAAATGACAAGATACATTGTTTTCTACAAAG
>CAZIED010000122.1:0-6957 GCA_964538525.1 uncultured Pirellulales bacterium
AACATCGTAAGCTCATTCCCTTCTCCCAGCAATGGCCGGTCGTCCTGCGATATTATCTTTTACTCATACTGCCGATAGCTTTGGCCACAGGCGCTGTAATTGCAAGACTTGTCCGCATGATTTGCTCCGCCATTTCAGCAGACAAGATAAAGACGAAATTTTATGACCGCTTTGTGTTATTATTTGCCGTCTGGTGGATATTAGATATGGCATTTGTGTGGATTAGCCCGGCTTCATACGAGCAGTATTATCTGCCGTTAAATGCCTCGGCTGCGATGACAGGCGGATACTTAATAGCGCTTTACTGCGATAAGATAAAAAAAGCTGTCTTCAAAACTAAATGGATGGTAATAGGAGCTATCGGTCTTTTGCTAATGGTAATTCTATCGTGGCACATATTCTTCGGTATAAGAACAAGCCCTCACACGGCTGCTATTTACCGCAACCCTTCCACCGGTAAGCCTGAGAGACAAAGAGGTTACTTACAAAGATTCAGAGAAATTTCAGGAAAGCCGGTATATGTATGGGAGACGATTAGCGAATATATTCGCACACATTCGCAGCCGACAGATAAGATTTACGTTTGGGGCTGGTTTCCGGGCATATACGTGATGGCCCAGCGGCTTAGCGTTGCTTCGGAGGCGTGCAGCATGCCCCGGCCTGCGCCACCGGTGCTGTCGAAACTGGTAGCTGCTCTGCTTGAGGAATTTAAGCAGCAAATGCCCAAGTTCATCGTTGATTCCCGCAAGCGTCATGTTCCTACAGAAAGGCCGCCTTATGAGTTATGGCCGATAGTGCCGAAAGACTTGATAGGCGCCGTAAAACCTCATTTTGTGCAGCCTGATGAGGTGGTGGCTTATGATAAAGTTTGGAGTAAATTTCTGCGTGAACGCTTTGATGAGGATGAGGCGCTGCGGTACGAGGCACTTAAGCCCTTTAGAGAATTTGTTATGAAAAATTACCGAATTGTCAATCTTTTCGGCGAGCACGTCTTATTTGAATTGAAGAGTCCCACTGCCGGTAAGGAATCGCAATAGTTGTGTCAATGCTGAACCTGCTTATGCTGAACTTTGAATTTCCGCCTATCGGCGGCGGAGCAGGTTACGCACATCTTAATTTATTAAAACAATATGCCGGCCGGGACGATTTAAGAATCGATGTATTAGCTTCGGCGCCACAAACGGGTACTTTCGTTGAAAAATTCTCCGGTAATATTACTATTTACAAAATCGGCCTGCACAAAAAGAATCTGCATCTGTGGCGGAAGATGGAAGTAATTGAATGGCTGGTCAAAGCTCAATTCTATTACCGGAAGTTATTGCGAGAGAATAATTACGATTTAGTCCATGCGTTTTTCGGTTTTCCAACGGCTTACCTGTGTTATCGAAGTGCGAATAAGCTACCCTATATGATTTCGCTGCGTGGCTCGGATGTGCCGGGCCGGCATGTCAGGTTAAAATTAGATTATAAAATTCTCGGCCCGATATTATTTAAGCCGATTTGGAGCAACGCTACTGTTTTGGTGGCTTGTAGCGAGGGTTTGAAAAACCGTGCCTTGCGTTTTCTGCCGACAATTTCGGTCGATGTTATCCCAAACGGCGTTGACCTCGAACGCTTCGGTTCTAATGAGCGTGAAGAAAAGGCTGATGTAATAAGGCTTTTAACTGTCGGCAGATTATCATTCACTAAACGCGTAGAAATTCTGATAGATGCGGTCGAGACTTTACATAAGGAAGGTTGCAGAGTTCATTTTACTATTGTCGGCGGCGGAGAATTTGAACAACCTCTAAAACAAATTGTGGCCGATAGAAATCTCGGAAATATTATTGAGTTAACCGGAAGAGTTGATGCGGAGAAGATGCCTCATGTATATCGTCGGCACGATATCTTCATAAGCGCCAGCATGCAGGAAGGGATGAGTAATGCCATGCTGGAGGCGATGGCATCGGGTCTTCCCATAATTACCACTCGCTGCGAGGGTGTTGAAGAGCTGATTGTGGATAATGGTATTGTTGTGGAATCTTCCGATAGTTCGGATATTGCCGCTGCAATAAAAAAGCTCATCCAGGATAAGCGAAGCTATTGTGCTTTTTCTGCCGCGGCAAGAAAACGAGCGATGCTTTTTAGCTGGTCTTCGGTAGCTAATCAATATATAGCATGTTATAGAAAAATTCTTACAAACCTAAATTCCAAACCTTCATAGAGAATTTATGTGCGGTATAGCAGGCTTCAACTGGCAGGATAAATCTCTTATAGAAACGATGTCACGGACTATGGAGCATAGAGGACCTGACGACGAGGGAATCTATGTGGATGAAAATGTCTCTTTGGGGCACAGGAGATTGTCCGTAATTGATATTTCAGCGAAGGGCCACCAGCCGATGAGGTTTGAAGGCCTTGTTATTGTCTATAATGGTGAAATATACAATTTCCTTCAGATAAGAGAGCAGCTCAAAGATAAAGGTTATAGCTTTACTTCCGACACAGATACCGAGGTCATACTCAAAAGTTTTCATCTGTGGGGGCCGGACTGTGTCAATAGGTTCAATGGAATGTGGGCTTTTTGCATCTTTGATAGAGAGAACAATCTCTTTTTTCTTTCCAGGGACAGATTCGGGAAAAAGCCTCTCTATTATTATTTCGACGGCAGCCGGTTTGTCTTTGCCTCATCCTTAAAAGCTATCCGTCGGCACAATTTGAATCTCGAAATCAATAAACATGCCCTGAATTTCTTTTTTTATCAAAAATATATCGGCGGCGACCTGACAATATTTAATAATTGTTATAAGCTGAGACCTTCTGAAAACTTGATATTCAACCTGAATAAAAAGAAGCTCGCGCTGTCAAAATACTATAATCTGGAGGATGAAGTACTAAAATGTCAGGATGTTTCAATAAATCAAAGGCTTGAATCGATTGAGGAGATAGTCACAAAAGCAGTTGAAGATAGACTGATAGCCGATGTGCCTGTTGGCAGTTTCCTTTCAGGCGGGGTGGATTCATCGTTGATTTCCGCTATTATCAGCAGCAGGCACAAGGACTTCGATACTTTTTCGATCGGTTTTCAGGATAAATCTTACGATGAGCTGCGATACTCGAAACTCGTCTCGCAATATTTGCATACCAATCATCACTACGATTATCTGCAGATTGACCAAGACCTTATTGGATTCATAGTGGAGAATATGGATGAGCCTTTCGGCGATGCGTCGGTGCTGCCGACATATCTTCTGTCGAAGATTACCCGCCGCAAGGTCACTGTCTCTTTGTCAGGCGATGCCGGAGACGAAATTTTTGGCGGCTATGATACATATAAGGCGTATAAATTCGCCAGATACCTGCCGAAAGCTGCTGTAGGAGCATCAAGGTATTTGATTGATTTGCTGCCGCCGTCCGATGGAAAGGTGCCTTTGTCTTTTAAGATGAAAAGATTCGCCGGCGTTTTCGACACGAATATAAATAAGAGACATTTAAACTGGATGGCAACTTTTATCGACCAACAGAGACAAAAGCTGATGCAGGATAATTTTGTGAATTCTGAATCACTAATCAATGCCGGTTCGGAAGGGAGCTTTCTTTCGATACAGCTTAACGATATTCACAACTATCTTGCAGAAGATATCCTGAAAAAGGTTGATTACGCCTCGATGCTTAATTCACTTGAGGTCAGGGTGCCGTTTCTTGACTGTCGGCTGGTTCCTTTGATGTTGTCTCTGCCTGATAAGTTTAAAATCAACAGGCTGACAACAAAATGGCTATTAAAGAGAATTGCTTCCAGATATCTGCCTAAAAAGATTGCGCACAGACCCAAGAGGGGATTTACCGTCCCCATTTCAAAGTGGATTAAGAGCAGCGATTTAATCAGAGAGTTTTTAATTAGTCCCAAAAGTTTCGAGCATAATCTGGTCAATTTTGATTTCGTTCAGGCGCTTTTTAATGCTCATATTAACGGCAAAGAGGATAATGCCCGGCAGCTATGGCTGGTTTTTGTATTTAATTACTGGTGGAGCTCCAATATCGGCAGCCGAAAGTGATCGGATTAACAACAGACAAAGAAGCTACTGACCTGCTGTGACAGTGCGCAGCACGGCGAGATGTGTAAAATGAAAATTAGAGTGCTACATGTAATAGATCATTTGGGATATGGTGGAGCGCCAATTATCGTCAAAAATATCGCAGAGGGGATTGATAAGGAACGCATAGAAACCTTTGTCTGTTCACTGAGGGAAAATCCTCAGGCTCTATCGATCGGCGCCAAGCTGATTAATTTGAAATACGGCAAGTATAATCCTTACGTTGTTATTGCGATTGCAAAGCTGTGCAGAGAATACCGGATTGATATTATCCATGCGCATCTGCCGAAGTCGATAATCAGCAGCCTGCTGGCAGGTTTTTTCTGTGACGGCAAAATAATAATTCACGAGCACGGCTGGATTTTTAGCGGAGGCACCGGCTGTATTTATCGTCTGCTTTTAAAGATACTCGGCACAAGGGCAGTGGTTACTATTGCCAATTCACGGGCAACCAAAGCCGCTTTAATCCATACAGCCGGCCTGGCTGAAAATTCTATCGTTGTTGTAACGAATTTCACAGATTTTTCTCAATTTGATTGTGCCCTTTACGACCGTAATAAAGTTCGCTCGGCACTCGGTGTTGATGAGCACAAAATCGTTGTGGGATTTATGGGCAGGCTTGCGTCTTACAAAGGTGCGGATTTACTTATCAAGGCTGCTGCAATACTTTGCAGGAGAAACCGGAAATTCTGTTTAGTTGTTGCCGGCGACGGCCCTGAGAGAAAACGGCTTGAGAAGCTGGCTAATCGTTTGGGTCTGCAAGAAAAAATTATTTTTACAGGGTTGTGCAAAGATCCGGCAGAGGTCATCAGGGCTTTTGATATCGCTGTTATTCCCAGCAGATATGAGGCGTTTGGTATTACCGCCGTGGAATTTATGCGGATGAAAGTGCCAATTATAGCTTCACCGGTTGGAGGATTGGTTGAGCTGGTTCAGCACGAGCAGACTGGAGTTCTGTTGGACAGCTTAACAGTGGAAAATATTGCTGATGCCGTTGATACTCTTGCAGGTGATGGCTCTTTGCGTGGGAGATTAGCTGAAACGGCAGAGGTTTTTTCCCGCCGGTTCGACGGCAAAGAGCAGTTGCGGCAAATAACAGATATATACGAGAAGTTATGCCCACAAAAAAGGTTAGTGACAGAATAGCCCTGCGTTACGAGCATTTGCATAGTGAGATATTTAACGCCGTTGAGCAGCAGCGTCTGCGGTCGGCTTTAAGCGGTGCTGTAAAAGCGATAAAGACAGGCTCTAAACCTTTAAAAGCCCTTGATTACGGATGTGGCTCAGGCAATTTGAGCAGACACTTGATAGACCTGGGCCTTGATACCGTCTCAGCGGATGTTTCGGATAGTTTTTTAAGCATGATAGAACGGCAGCTTTCTCAGACCGGCTTATCAAAGGTGCTGAAGGTTAATGGAAAAGATTTATCTAATGTGCAAGATTGCCGGTTTGATTTCGTGGCTGCTTATTCGGTGCTGCATCATGTGCCGGATTATCTTCACATCGTGAAGGAAATGTGCAGGGTATTAAAGCCGGGAGGAGTGATTTATATCGACCATGAGGTCAATGAGTCGTTCTATCAAAGGCCTAAAGAGTACGTCGATTTTTTAAGAAAAGCACAGCCGGTAATAAATCTCAAGCACTATCTTGCAATGGCATTGAGTGTAAAAGACTATATTCATATATTCAGGCGGCTGATAAATCCGAGATATAAGAAAGAAGGTGACATTCATGTATGGCCGGATGACCATACAGAGTGGGACAAGATTAAGCAGATTTTGATTGCGCAGGATTTCGAGATAATCCTGAAGCAGGATTATTTGCTTTACAAAAATGTTTATAACCTTGATGTATATAACGAATATAAATATAAGTGTGCCGATGAAAGGCTGTTGGTTGGCAGAAAACGGTGACGAGCTTCATCTTTGTCCGGCAGAGGAATTATGATATGGGAAATCCAAATAATATCACGGAAACTTTTTTCGAGCATTTAAGCCGTGAGGATAGGCCGACAAAATTTGGCGCTTGGCTGAGCGAGGTTTTGTCACGCAAAATCTTCAGATACGCTGATGTTACTGCCGGCAGAAGTGTTCTGGAGATAGGGCCCGGCAGGGGGGCTTTTGCTGACATTTGTCTTAAAAAAGGCCTGGAATACTATGCTATCGAGCCTAATCCGAAGATGGCTGCGTCACTTAGGCAGAAAGGTGCTAATGTAATTTGCGCAATCGTTCCGCCTCTGCCTGCCCTTGAAAAAGAATTTGACCTTGTCGTGATGATTAATGTAATGGAGCATATAAACAGCATGCAGGACGCTCTTCAGATAGCCCGGCAGATAAGGGGAGTTCTAAAGTCCAGGGCGAAGTTTGTAATACATTCGCCGGATTATCTTAACTGGCGGTCGAACTTTTTTAATTGTGATTTTTCTCACAATTATGTTACTACCCGGCGCCGGCTTGAGCAGCTTTTGATTAACGCCGGCTTTGATAATATAAAAGGATGCTATTTAAGCGGCTCGCTGACGGGATTTGCAGGTTTTGTTACTTCGGCTTTTGCTTCACACCTGCCTTTCGGTTTTTTTAATGCGATGTTTCCGGCTAATAAAATATTTCACAAGCTATACAAGTTACAAATGACCTTTTTGCGAACGGTTTTAGCCGTTGGTGAAAAACCGTAAAGATAAGCTGGAATATATGCGTGCCAAGCAAATAGCTATGCTGCTTATAAAGATTCTGCTCACTGCGGGATTGCTGCTGTGGGTTTTTAGCCGAATCGAATTGGAGCAGCTTGGCGAAGCATTAAGAAATGCTCAATGGCGGTTTCTCTGGGTGGTCTGGGGACTGACAGTCATATCATCATGGCTGTTGTCAATCCCAATGCATCTAAT
>CAZIED010000123.1:0-6910 GCA_964538525.1 uncultured Pirellulales bacterium
TTCTGCTGGAAATCTGCTGGAGATGACGATTAAAATAGTGCGTCGCGGCTCGGTGCTGCAAAAATCCCTCTTGGATAGAGGGCTTATCATATCCAGTCCGATTGCCGTAGGACATGCAAGAATCAAGATATTGTCGTTGACCGAACTCGGCAAGACAGTCCTGGGCATCAACGAGCCTGAAACAGACAGGTTTGGCGGACCTGAGCACAGATACTGGAAGCACCGTCTGGCCGAGTACCTCAAAACTTGCGGCTACATGGTTGAGGAGGAAGTGCCCATTGGCGGCGGCAAGACTATCGACCTTGTAGCAATTCGCGACGGCAAACGGATAGCTTTCGAAGTTGAGACAGGTAACTCGGATGCTGTAGGGAATGTCAAGAAGTGTCTGGATGCGGGATTAGATAAAGTGGTCGTAGTTGCCACATCGCGTGAGTTCTATGGCAGACTGCAGGATGCGCTAACAAGGGACAGGAGAGTAAAACTCATCACAGCCTTGGAATTATTTGCACCGCGTCGGCGATGAAACTATTGGTGTGCCAGTATCATCGCGTACCCACGCCGCATAACAGATGGACTTAACTCGTACAAGAGACGATGGTGATCGGTTAGCTTGCGGAGCAGGTAGGTTTTCTTCAGGTCTTTGGCCGAATTCCAGGCATGTTGCACGTAATGCTCCCTGATCTTTTCCTGATTGTCTCTCTCAGCCAGATAGGCTGCATTCTTGAGAGTCCTGAATAGCTATTCTGGCATCGCCGTCAGCCAGCCGTGCTATTGTGCGTAAAAGCTCTTTGGTATAGGCATCTGGAGCAAGAGCGTACTGGGCCCGCTGGCATAAGATGTCGAGCAGCTGATCGGGCATGTATTCCTCGAAAAGTACGCGCGTCGGATTCAAGCGTGACTTCACCCTCTCCTCCAGGCCGAAGTAGATGTACTGAGAATTACAGGTGCAGATCAGCCCAACCATTGGAAAATGCGAAAGGTTGTAAAGAATCGCGTTCCGCTCTTTTGGAGGCGGTTGATCAATCTCATCCAGGACAACGACCATCCGCTGGTTAGAGATGTGCCTCTTTAGCCTTTCGAGTTTGAAAGATGTGCTGAGCTTCTCAGCTCCGAGCATACGCAGCTCTCTGGCAACGCATTCTAAAACGGAAAAAATGGTCGGATTCTCCCAGCAGTTTACATAGATACCTCTGATGCCAGCCTCTTTCTCCAGTTCACGGAGGATGAATTTTGCGGTCGCTGTCTTGCCTGCACCAGGTCTGCCGTGCAGCCAGCAGTTCACTGGCTTACGACCTTCGGTAATGGTGACCAACGTCAATTATAATTTCCCTCTGACGACAATTATTGTTCCTGTTTACTCGTAGTACCTTTCTAAGAACATGATGGCCATAAATTTTATAAACTTTGTGCAGGGAATGCTGTTTGTGCGGATAAATGTTTAAACAAAACTGCAAAAAGTATAAACTACAATACGAGAGCTATTGGTTTTCTTTGGCCACCATAGATTTACATGCGAACGTCCGATTATACTATCATAACGTATTGCCAAACGACGGAGAAGACTATACTTACCTATATCCTTCATGTTGCCAATCTTGTGCGGTCGAAGATATCTTACCCCATCGCTATCTCTGATGACGAAAGTCCGATAACTTAGATGCTTTATTTAACTATATCTACCACACTCTCTATTATATCAGATGTCACTTGTCTATTTCTTACATATCAACCTATTTTAATGTTATTGATGTCACTTGCCTATACATTGCATTTCATCTATTTTAAAAAATCAAAAAAATAAAAAAAATGCTCCGAATAAAAATTGACAATGGATACGGTGACATGTAATTAAGATGTCTATTCCAGAAGTGACAAAGGTAGTGAGGAATCGCTGTTTTTACGAATGGGGTATCGTGTGGGTGTTAAGATAAGTCCCTCACGGAGAATGAATTTTTGAAAGATGGCGAAGATAAAGAGATTTAATGTTGCGGTCAGGCTTTTGTTGCCATTGATTGTTAAGTTTGACATAAGTTGATTAAAACAGGATGTCAGGAAGTGTTTACAATAACTCAGAGATGATAAAAGGTAACCGTTCACGGCCTAAAATGTTGAATTTTGTTCATTTTAAGTCATTGCGAGCGAGGCAGAGCCGAGCGTGGCAATCTATTTGCTTGGTAAATTTGAGATTGCTTCGGCCTAAAGGCCTCGCAATGACGTAAAAAGGCCGATTTGACCCCGTGAACGGTTACGATAAAAGGACATGGGTAATGACTGCAGAGGATATATTTCAAGGACAACTTGCTGAACTCGAAAAAAGGTTTGGACCTAAAACAAAGTTACGTACCTATCAAGTTTTAACAGAGGTTGTTAAATGGCTTGATGAATCGGGTCATGGCAATATTACGCTGTCCGCAGTGGATCATCTTCTGGGGCAAAAAATTCGTGCCGAGACAATCATAACCACAAATGGAGAGATGAAATAAAAGAATAATATAAAATTTAATATTTTGGGGAACGGGAAACCAGGCCCAGAAATTTGGAAGTATGTTTAGAACATGCTATTAGAGTTTCTGGGCCTTTTTGGTTTGGCTAATTAATAGGTGGGTTAGTTTTTACTGAATTAAACATATTAACAAGAAGTTGATTTGATTGAAAACTTGGGAGTCAGCCGACGGTGAATGGATATACCAAAATTAAAAAATCTGTTGTTATAAGATACAGTTTTGTGTTTATATTCTGCTTTTTATACCTGTCTGGATGTGGTCCATCCTTGTCATCTCCAAAGCAAATCAAAGCGTTTGAGAAGGCTGGACCGACCCTATCAGAAGAAGTAGTAATTGGTGCCTCCGGCAAACCGGAAACTCGTATTGGTCCCTACCGGATAGTGCCTGGCGACCTGCTGGAATTGCAGATTCCATCTATAGTACGCGTTATTTCCACTGATATTTCTACTCTCGTTCAAGCCGATTTAGATACAACCCGTAGCAGGCCATATTCATGCCGTGTTAACGATGCTGGAAATATCGCTCTGCCTATTGTGGGTGAGATGCCTGTTGCCGGCAAAACAGTTGCCGAAATAGAAGCCATGATTGTGGACACTTATTATCCTAAGTATGTTGTAAATGTTCCTATGGTGGTTTGTAATGTAGCGAAGTATAAACATGAAAATGAAAGAGTTTTTACTATCATAGGGCTGGTTGGAAAGCCAGACACTTACCCTTATCCTCCCGATGTTCAATATAACTTAACAGAGGCTCTGGGTTTTGCTGGTGGGATAAATATGATTGCGGATCCACACTATGTGATAATCTATCGGCAAAATGCGAATGGTGAAATTGTGTCTGCCATATTTGGCATCGATGCTAAATCTCGCGTTATTGCATATGATGTTATAATAAAACCAGGGGATGTTATATGCGTTGACCAAACACTACACACACGAACCAATGAATTTTTAGCAGGCATATTTCACGTCGGTGTTGGTGCTCAGGCAAATGTGTATAGATGACAGTAGTGATATGCGATCTGAGTTAGGTATAAGTAAAAATGGATAATAGTACAAATGAGCATGTAGGTTCAAGCCTGGTGCAGCCTCAAGATAGCGAAATCTCATTAGAAGGACTATTGCAGATAGCACTGCGGCAGCGGTGGGTTATCTTGGGCAGCACCATATTGGCTTTGGTTTTCGCATTTTTTTACATCTTGAAAGCTACACCCATCTATAAAAGCACATCAAGGTTATATGTAGAACAAACTGGTCCCAAAATCATCAATGAGTATGAAGGGGTTATGACCCGAGCTATGAACTACCTTTACACACAGGCTGAATTGATTAAATCCACCCCGATTGTCGCTGATGTTGTTAATGATGCTCAAATAAGACAGTTCAGAACGTTTACCGATGTGGACAACCAGGTTGCTTATATCAAGGGGAATCTGCATGTCAACATAGGTAAAAGAGATGATATTATTGCGGTATCATTTGATTCTCCATATCCGACAGAAGCTGCTCAACTGGTCAACGCTGTTGTAGATTCGTATGTCAGGTATCAGTCCACTCGCCAGCGTAGTACTGTTTCGGAAGTGCTAAAAATCCTTCAGAAAGAAAAGCTTAAACGCGACCAGGAATTATCAGACAAGTTAAGAGAGATGCTGGAATTTACCAGGCAAAATAGCGTAGTTTCTTTTAACAATGAAGGTGGAAACATCACTTTTGAAAGACTGTCCAAATTGTCCGGTGCGCTAACCGAAGCGCAACTGGCCGCTCTGAACGCAAAAGCCGATTTTGAGGCAGTTGAAAGCATGGCGAGTGAGCCGGCCAAGATCAAGCAATTCGCCGCAGCTTCGGATAGTGCAGGTGTACGCGTATCTCTTAATGACAGGGAAACCCAGTTGCGGTCCGAGCTAAGAAGCGCAGAGGTGGAGTTAAAAAACGCCAGATACCACTGTACCGAAGACCATCCATCTATCCAAGCAATCCACGCCAAGATTGACCGAATCAATCAAGAGCTTGAGAGCCAAGCAAAAGAATTTGCTGATGCCTATACCGAAGTGATGCGATTGAGATGGGTGACAGCAAAAGAAAGAGAAGATGAATTACAGACATCTTTTGATAGCCAGCTTCTTGCAGCCCGTGAGTTCGGTACTAAGGCTGCCGAATATTCAGTTCTCCAGTCAGAGTCGAAGCGGGCAGAAAGAATTTGTGAGATTTTAGATAACCGCATTAAGGAACTCAATGTCACAGAAGATGCAGGAGCGCTCAACATAAGCGTATTAGAAGTTGCACGACCCGCAGATCATCCATCAAAGCCTCAAAAGGCCAAGATTATGGGAATGGCTCTCGTCCTTGGATTTATGCTTGGCAGTGGGCTTGCTTTCCTTCGTGAGAGCCTGGACTACCGGCTGCGAACCTCTGAAGAGATTTCGGCTGTTCTTGGCGTTCCAGTTCTTGGTGTGCTGCCGTCAATGTCGAAAAAACAGTCTCTTGTGGAGCGTGGCCAAAAGGTGCACCTTGAGCCTAAATCATTCGTAGCTGAAGCTTGTCGGACTATACGTACGGCTATTTATTTCGGCGTACCGAATGGACAAGCAAAAACCATTCTTGTTACTTCGCCAGATGCAGGAGACGGCAAAACCACTGTTGCCAGCAACCTGGCTATTGCGATGGCCCAAGCCGGGCAAAAAACACTTCTTCTTGATTGTGATTTCCGCAAGCCTATGCAGCATCGTATCTTCGATGTCGATAACGAAAAGGGATTATCCAGCATGCTCGCAGGGCCTTATGAAGAGAATGGAGCAATTATACAGGGACTTGTTGCAGGACTCGACCTCTTACCTCGTGGTCCAGAAGTACCCAATCCTGCTGAAATGCTCAATAGTAAAACATTTACGGAAATGTTGAATAACCTTTCCAAACAATATGACCGCATCATCATAGACTCACCTCCGGTAGGTTTGGTTACTGATGCTCAAATACTCGCAGCAGTTTGTGATAGTACGTTGCTGGTTTTGAGAGCGGAAAAATCTACAAGGAAACACAGTCAACAAGCCCGTGATAGCCTTCTAAGTGTTGGTGGACACCTACTGGGTGCGGTTGTTAACAACGTTTCAAGAAAGCACGGTCGCTACGGTTACTATGGCTATGGATATTATGGCCATTATGGCCGATATGGACATTACGGTTATTACGGCGAGAGTGAAAAGAAGGAAAAATCCCAAGAGGAGAAAATCTATACATGAGCTGTTTTATCGGTACTTGTATTCGGCAGTATCTTTTTAAGACATGATATCTCCCTATAATAATTCAATTAGTAAAGGATATATTGATATCCATTGCCATTGTTTGTCTGGTGTCGATGACGGCCCAGTAACAAAAACACAGGCGATTTCGTTGTGCCAGGCCCTTGTTGAAGATGGAGTAACCACTGTAATAGCAACTCCACATCAATTAGGTCGATACAGCGATTGCAATGAAACCGCACAGATCAGAGACAATGTCTCTGTTCTCAATGAAGAGTTAAAGGCCAACAATATTCCTCTTACTGTGATGTCTGGTGCGGATGTTCGGGTGGATGAGAGGATATGTGATTTGCTTGAAGCAGATAGAATCCTCACCCTTGCTGACGGGGGCAAATATATTTTGCTTGAGCTTCCACATGAGGTCTTTATAGACATTACGCCACTACTTACTGGATTAGCCTCTATGGGTATCCAGGCTATTATATCTCATCCTGAAAGGCATCCTATTCTTGCAAACGAACCGAAGATACTACTTAAATGGCTTGAGCAGTCAGCTCATCTGCAGGTGACATCTGCCAGCCTGCTCGGCCAGTTCGGCCTAACTGCTCAGAGGGCAGCTTGGAATTTTTTAACATCGGGTTTGGTCTCGTTCGTTGCGACTGATTCGCATGATTTGGAGGCCCGGAAGCCTTGTATGAAATCTGCTTTTGAACGTATCAGCGTCGAACTTGACCAGACAATTGCGAATCTGGTTTGTATTGAAAATCCATTACGAGTGATAAAAGGACAGAATATTGTCACGATGGACAGCATCGGAAATTTACTTTCTGTAAGTACCAAGGCTTGTCCTGAGCGTAGTCGAAGGAATGGCAGTGATGAAAGAGTATGGAGTCGCTCTTGACAAAATGGGGGCTATAGTAGATAGAGGATCCCAACTTTGCGATATACCGCAAAAAGTCACCCTCTTCGATAGGTTGATTGAAGGGCTTCTGGTAACTCTTTTGGCTTTTATGCCTCTTGCCTTCGGAGTGGTGCACGCCTGGAGCGAAGAGGTTGTAGTAATTATATCGGGTGTTATTGTTGTCTGTTTTCTCCTCAAGCTTGTATGCTATCGAGATGAAAGAATAACTTGGACTTGGGCTTATATCCCAATAGGGTTTTTCTTATTTAT
>CAZIED010000124.1:0-6827 GCA_964538525.1 uncultured Pirellulales bacterium
CAACTAAATCCATCATTCTCAAAACCTTCCTTCTCAAATCCATGATTCTTAAAAACTCCATAAGTATATACGCATATACTTATATATTCTTGTGACCCAAACCGCTGAAGACTGGCCAGCCTCTTGATACTCGATATTAGATACTCGTTTATAATCGAACATCCCAACGGCTACGCTCAAGGCTACGGCTTATTCAGGGCAGGCTGAGGAAACATACCTCGTAGCTGAGATCCTTCGACTCCACTGCGCTTCGCTCAGAATGACAAACGGACGATTCAAAGAAGTATAGAAGGGGCATCAAATAAAGAACTCAGCTTGGTGTCTTGATGATGGGAAAAAAATTTAAAGGTCTTCTAAATCCTTCCTAATATCATATTCTTGTTCAAAGTCTTCTTCAAAAGGAGGGTTTATTTCAACAATCTCAGAACTATAATAAATTTGCATACCACGAAGAAAACATATTATGCCATTATTCCCAAAATAATCCTCTTTTTTAGCTAAATTCATTAAAGCAGAAGGTTCAATATGCTGAATTCTAAGCTCCTCAGCCTTTCGTTTGGAAACGTATGCGGCAGCATCCAAATCAATAACTACTTTCCCATTATCTAACTTCCAGGTTTCTTTTTCTAAAAGTCCTCTTCTATCAAATTCTTTTCTCTGGGTATAAATACTCTGATTTCGAGAAACAAATTCCCTTTCCCTTTTTGCAAAGGGAGGCTGGATATCTATGCTATCCTTTACCATACAATCCTATAATTTAACACATTTATAACAATTATTGTATAGGAAAATATGTTTCTGCTTTTTTATTTAACCTTCCCTTTCATTATCTCAGAAGCTGTATCAAAGAAGTCAGATAAAGAATTCTAAAAATCTTTGTTAATTTTTGCACGTCTTTTCTTCTGCTCGCTATCAAATTCAAGTTCTTCCTGCTCGGCTTTAGTGCGGTGATGGTAAAAAGACGAGAGAAGAGGGAGGACGGAAGTCATGAGTCGAATAGATTCCTCGGCTGTGCTCGGGATGACTCTTAAAATGATTAATGATAATTGATGAATGATTATTTTTCTGAGTTCTCTGTGCCCTCCTTCGACTTTGCTCAGGACAGCGTCTGTGGCAAAACTAAACGCAATACGCGATACACACGACGCAATACTAAAGGTTGTATTCTTTAATCTTGCGGTAGAGGGTTCTTTCGCCGATGCCGAGGATTTTCGAGGCTTTTTCACGATTGCCTTGTGTCTTCGTTAATGTCTCTGCAATAGCTTGCTTCTCCAGCTCATTTAGTGATACGCCTGTAAAGCCTATTGCTGCATGTGTACCTCCAGCCAGCTGCGGCCTTTGTGCTATCTCAGGGGGGATGTCCTGCACATCGAGCTGGTCTCTGTCGCACAGCACAACCATCGTACGAATACAGCTTTTCAACTGGCGAATATTACCCGGCCAGTCGTACTTCATAAGAATCGACATAGCCGCGTTGCTTATTCCGGTAACCTTCGAGCCTATCTCTGCAGAAGCTTCTTTGAGAAAATAATCGGCAAAAACTTGTATATCTTCTACTCTATCACGCAGGCTTGGCAAAGTTATGCTGACACCCTTGATTCTAAAGTATAAATCCTGTCTGAATTTCCTCTCTTCTATAAGATTGGTTAAATCCT
This sequence comes from uncultured Pirellulales bacterium, assembly GCA_964538525.1. GTDB lineage: Bacteria > Planctomycetota > Phycisphaerae > Sedimentisphaerales > Anaerobacaceae > CAZIED01. The sequence continues at coordinate 1,656 of CAZIED010000124.1, forward strand.
GGTTCGTAGCACTAATGATTCGCACGTCCACCACGACCGGCTTATTCGAACCCACCGGTATAACGACACCATCCTCGATAACGCGCAATAACTTAGCCTGCATATTGAGAGGCATATCACCAATTTCATCCAGAAAGAGCGACCCTTTGTCGGTTATTTCAAACAAGCCCTTCCTGTCGGCAGATGCACCCGTAAAGGCTCCTTTAACGTGGCCGAACAGCTCGCTCTCAAGTAAGGTCTCCGTCAGGCCGGCACAGTTCACAGGTCTAAACAGCCTGTTACGACGAAGCGAATTTTCATGGATTGCACGAGCCATTAGCTCTTTACCCGTGCCGGACTTCCCCTGAATCAGGACGGATATATCGGTTGGTGCCACACGCCGGAGCACTTCATATATGCCCTTCATCGCCGGACTTGTACCCCAGATACCGTCGAACTCAAAAAGCTTGCCTTTAGCTCTGTCGGTTTTCGTCTGGCGCAAATAGGCGGTGCAAGCTCTCTGACAGGCCTGGCTTGCAAGAGTGCGAAGCTGGTCAATATCAATCGGCTTTACCAGATAATCAAACGCCCCATTTCGCATAGCCTGCTTGCAGGTATCAATGGTTGCATAAGCTGTAATCAGAATAACTTCGGTTCTGCTGTCACGTCTTTTGGCTTCTTCGAGGATGGTCAGTCCATTGACATTGTCACCCAATTTTAAATCAGTAACAACGACATCGACCCGCTGATTACGAATAATGTCCAATGCGTCTTTGCTGCTATAGACAGCTATCGCCTTTATGGGCATCTTTTCAAATGCCTCGACGATTCCATCCGCATGGTTTCGCTCGTCATCCACCACCAAAATTACACTTTTTTCGTCTTTCAAATTTATTCCTCACCGGCATCCTTTTCTTCGATTAGAAGAGGTAATTTTATAGTAAATGATGTCCCTTTACCTAACTCACTATCTACGGTTACAGCGCCCCTATGTGCTTCCATTATCTTTTTGACCGTGGGCAATCCCAACCCGCTTCCTTGAGGCTTTATCGAATGATAAGCATCAAAAATACGAGGGAGCTTATCGGATGCAATGCCTGTACCGGTATCGCTGATTTGTATTACCGCCTGATTATCCCGGCCGAATGTTCTTACCATCAGCTCCCCGCCCTGGCTCATGGCCTGCTGGGCGTTAATAAACAAATTCAAAATCGCCTGCTTTAACATGCCGGCGTCAGCCCGGCAAATAAGCGGCTGGCCACTCAAGCCCTGTCGGATAGTTATAGAATGTGTATATGCCTGAGGTGAATAAAAGTCAATCATATCACCGACAAGCTCATTAATATCTATCCTTGCCAATTGCGGCTCTATCCTATCGATGTATCGTAGAAAGCTGTCGAGGATATTCTCAAGCCTGTCGGTTTCCTTCTGAATCACCGCGATTTTCCTAAGTGCCCGTGCAAATCTGATGTCGCCTTCACCAGAAATAACTGTACCGGCTTCGCCTGAATCTTCCAACCCCTCTTTTATTAGTATAAGGTTAATTTTAATAACGGAAAGAGGGTTTTTAATTTCGTGGGCCAAGACGCCGGTCAGCTTGCATAATTGCTCAATATCCCAGTGGCGCCGGTTTTTATCTTCTTGAATTTTATTCTGCATCGAAGCGGAAGCTCGCACCTTGTTGTTTTCTATTTCCATAGCTTTTATACAGGTAAATATCACGTCTCACGAAACACTCAACAAACCAATACTAATACAAAAACCATAAGTTTCTATTTTTTGGACTTAAAAACCCGCAGAGATTAAAACTTAGATTAAGAAATGCGGCATTATCTAAAATGATTATTGATTAATGATTATTGATTAATGAAAAACAATTAATCAATAATCAACCATCCTTAATCATCACATCATCCCGTCGGCGACTAACCCTTGTTACGCACATGTCCGCTACCACCGGCTTTCTTATCAGAAGGCTTAATTTCCTCTTCTATCCCCATATCAGCGAGAGCCGCCTTGCGAGAAAGCTTAAATCTGCCCTGTTCATCAATAGCTAATAGTTTGACCGATATAATATCGCCAACTTTACAAACATCTTCAACGTTTTTGACATAACCATTAGTTAACTCGCTAATATGGCACAAACCTTCAACGCCTGGCGTGATTTCGACAAAGGCTCCAAAGTCCTTCACTGATACCACTTTTGCTTGTCCGTAAATCTTACCTACCTGTGGAGGTTGAGTAAGAGATTCGATAATCTCTTTCGCTTTAAAGTGACCATCACCTCCGAGGCAGCTTATATAAATAGTTCCGTCCTCTTCAATTTCTATAGTTGTCTCGGTTTGCTCCTGTATGCTCTTGATCATTTTCCCACCAGGGCCGATGACCTTGCCAATATACTCCGGGTCTATCTCAATGGTTATCAGCTTGGGAGCGTATTTGCTTAACTCAGCCCTTGGCCTGCTTATGACGCTATCCATAATCTTAAGTATTTGTAAACGAGCTTCTTTTGCTCTTTGTAGTGCTTCAACGAGAATATTATGTTCCAGGCCCATAGATTTTATATCAAGCTGTATCGCCGTGATTCCATCGGTGGTGCCGGCCACCTTGAAATCCATGTCACCGAAATGGTCTTCATCACCAATAATATCCGTCAGCAGCTCATATCTGCCATTTTCATTACTAACCATTCCGATTGATATGCCGGCAACTGCTTTTCTGATTGGAACACCGGCATCCATCAAAGCCAATGAGCCGCTGCAAACCGAGGCCATGGAGCTTGAACCATTGGACTCGGTAATATCTGATACAATCCGGATAGTGTAGGCAAATTTATCTTCCGGCGGCCTTACCTGCTCCAGAGCTCGCTCCGCAAGGACACCATGACCAATTTCACGCCGGCCAGGTCCACGAACCGGCCGAATCTCGCCGACAGAAAACGGCGGGAAATTATAATGAAGAGTAAAATTCTGAGAATACTCATCCAATAAACCATCTATGATTTGAGCATCTCTGATCGTACCCAAAGTTACACTTGTCAAAGCCTGTGTTTCCCCACGTGTAAATAATGCCGAGCCGTGTGCCCTTGGCAGTATTCCCACTTCACACGTAATAGGCCGAATATCCCGATAACCTCTGCCATCGGACCTCTTGCCATCCAACAACATCTTTCGAACCACTTCGCCCTCTATCTTCTCAAAAACCCTCCTGAGCATGATTTTATCACACTTTAAACATGTAATCGTCGAGGCCGCGTTATCGAGCCGAGCTGCTCCTTCGTTGGCACAATATTGTTCAGTTATTTGTTCAAATAGTTTCTGTATGGATTTTTGTCGCTCTTGCTTGCCGTGTATCTGCTTGAGCTGGAGCAACTGGTCCTTTATCTGCGAGCGGACAATTGAGTAGAGCTGCTCGTCTATCTCCACAAGAGGGCATTCCTTTTCGGCATAGACCTTCTCGCGAAGCTCATCAATCATCTCGCACACTTCTATAATGGTCTTCCATGCTTCCAGAATCGCCTCAGTGATAGTTTCTTCAGAAACTTCCTTAGCCCCCACCTCAATCATATTGATTGCCTCTTTATGTCCGCCGAGAAGCAGGTTCAGGTCACTTTCCGCCAATTGTTTATGTGTGGGATTAATCACGAATTGGCCGTTTATCCTGCCTAATCTGCAAGCACCGACAGGTCCGTGGAACGGAATCCTGCTTATACTAAGTGCGGCACTTGCTCCTATCATCGCCGGCATGTCAGGGTCGTTATCACGGTCGGCGCTTAAAACGGAGGCCAAAATCTGAACCTCCTGGAAATAATTGTCGGGAAACAACGGCCTAAGAGGCCTATCAATCAACCTTGATGTTGCAATTTCTTTGGTGCTGGGTCTTCCCTCACGCTTGAAAAATCCGCCCGGAATTTTTCCTGCTGCGCTGGTTTTTTCACGATATTCGACACTTAAGGGAAAGAAATCAATATCTTCGATTTTGGCAGGTGCGGCTACTGCCGTAACAAGAACGACCGTCTCGCCATACTGTACTACTACGGCACCATCAGCCTGCTTGGCAATTTTACCCGTCTCAATCGATAAAGTTCTGCCTCCAATCTGCCTTTCAACTCTATATACATCTGACATATACTACCTCATAATAGTGCATAAAATGGAGAATTTAGAATTCAGAATGTAGAATTTCTTAATTCTCAATTCTTAATTCTACATTCTTTTTACTTTCTCAAGCCGAGCCGGGATAAGATTTCACGATAACGGTTGGTATCTTTCCTGCCGATATACTTAAGTAATGCCGCTCTATCGCCCACCATTTGCAACAAACCACGCCTGGACGTATGGTCCTTGCGATGCCTCTTAAAATGTTCGGTTAAACCATTAATTCTTTCCGTCAGCAAAGCTATCTGCACCTCAGTCGAACCTGTGTCTGCCTCGTGCATCTTGAAATCAGTTATAACTTTCGTTTTGTCCTGCTTCGTTAACATCTTTCAACAAACCCTTTCATGGCAATTTCTTAATTCTGACCCGGCTACGGCTCGGTGCCTACGCCGAGACGAGCTCACCTGCGGCACATTTCTGGGTTTTCTTCTCACAAACCGTGCCGAATCGCATCCCACACAATCAGGATACAAGACACGTTTCATTAGAAAACGATACAAAATATTAAAAATATTCCGATTTGGAATTATAATAAGCTACTTTGATATTTGCAAGCCTTTTCACAACAATATTTAATTGTGATGATGGGATAATTGGGAAAGACATAACTTGGTCTTCTAACACTGTGCCGAATAGAATCAGAATTGCTTCTTAGCAAACGCTCGTCCTGAATGAGACTTGAGGTATTTCTCAAATGCAAGTGCCTTTTTCTTGGAAAGAAAAGCAGTCGCAATCTCAATTTTCCAGGGACAGAATTTTGCAGTGCATTCACACCTACCGTTATTGTGCGCTTTAAGGCGTATTTTAAGGTCTCCCGCTTCGCAGTAATTTCTGCTCCACCGTGACAATCTTCGTCCATCTTCCATAGCGGGGGACGAAGACTGGTGTCTGTTTGAAAATATCCGAACCGAACTGACTTGGCTCGGCGGGCGGAATTCCCCCCGAACCCCCCTTCCGCCCGCCCCGCCTTGCCTGCCCGACCGAAGCGGTGCGCAGGCGGGAAGCGGAAGCGAAAAGGACGATTTCAAGTTTTTCT
>CAZIED010000125.1:0-6785 GCA_964538525.1 uncultured Pirellulales bacterium
TAAATCAAAAGTGGAAAATCCCGCTGCTGTATATAAGTAATATCTGCAGGATTTTAGGGTTTTATAAATAAAAATCGAAAAATTCGGAATATGAAAGGCATTAAAGCCCTGCCCGCAGGTGGCATAAAAAAGACAAGCCATGCCCACTTAGGTGAATTCAAGTTAAAGATTCAACAAATCTATGCTTTAACTTTTCTTGACAGGACCAAGAGGAGCTACGACCCTTCCATATACTTCATTGAGCACCTGAGCTAATGCTGTATAAACGGCTGAAAGGCCGCAGATAATACCCTCTAAACCGGCAAAACGTTTTATTCCGGCACTCTTTGTAAGATCACCAAGTGCCAGCAGAAAAAATAATATAGCCAGTGAGGCGAATACAAATTGCAGAGCCTTATTAAGCTTGAGCGTGCCAATGAACATAACCGCAGTAAATACTCCCCATATAAATAGATACGCTACCATAGCTGAATTATCCGGAGCATCTCCAAGCCCCATCTTAGGTGCAATAATTAAGCCAACTAAAGACAGCCAGAAAAGGCCGTATGAAGTAAAGGCTGTCGTCCCAAAGGTGTTTCCCTTCTTCCATTCCAATATCCCTGCTATAATCTGTGCTATTCCGCCATAGAAAACACCCATAGATAATATCATTGTGCTCATGCTAAAAAGACCGGCGTTGTGCAGATTTAGCAGGACCGTCGTCATACCAAATCCCATTAAGCCCAGAGGTGCGGGATTGGACGTTGTGTCTTTTATTTGAGTGACATTGGATTCCCGCAAAGCAGGGTCTCTCTCAGATAATGTATCTTTCATATCTATTTCCTTTTTCCTTTTTTATTTTCCCCGACCTTTGACTAATGCTTCAACAACACTCGGATCGGCAAGTGTGGTGATGTCACCAAGATTGCCCGTGTCTTTCTCTGCTATCTTTCGCAGAATACGCCGCATAATCTTGCCTGAGCGGGTCTTCGGCAGTGACGGTGCAAACTGGATAGCCTCAGGTGCTGCAATAGGCCCGATTTCCTTTCGCACGTGCTTAACAAGCTCACCTTTAAGCTCTTCACTTTCCTTAACGCCGTCTTTCAGCGTAACAAAAGCATATAGGCCCTGTCCCTTAATCTCGTGAGGTATCGGCACAACCGCAGCTTCGGCTACCTTTTCGTGGCTGACCAGAGCGCTTTCAACCTCGGCGGTACCAATACGGTGGCCTGATACATTTACCACATCGTCGATTCTGCCCATCAGCCAGTAATCACCATCCTTGTCGATACGACAGCCGTCGCCGGTAAAATAAAGATTATCGAACACGGTAAAGTATGTATCAATAAACCTCGGATGGTCACCCCACATTGTACGTGCCATACCCGGCCAGGGCTTGCGAATGCAAAGCTTGCCGCCTTCATTCACATCGCACTTGCTTCCGTCATCTCGCAGGATAACGGGGTCAACGCCGAAGAAAGGCCGAGACGCGCTACCGGGTTTTAATGTATGAACGCCCGGCAGCGGCGTAATAAGGATTCCGCCTGTTTCGGTCTGCCACCAGGTGTCAACAATTGGGCAACGGCTGCGACCGATTTTCTCGTAATACCAAATCCAGGCTTCTGGATTTATCGGCTCACCAACCGTACCCAGCACACGCAGGGTATTCAGCTTATACTTGGCTGGCCACTCATCGCCGAGACGCATCAAGGCACGGATAGCCGTGGGAGCTGTATAAAAAACAGTCACTCCGAATTTGTCACAAATATGCCAGAAACGGCCCGCATCGGGATAGGTTGGAACACCTTCAAACATAAGCGATGTGGCGCCGTTAGCAAGCGGGCCATAAACGATATAGCTGTGCCCTGTCACCCAGCCTATGTCGGCGGTGCACCAGTAAATGTCATTCTCGTGAATGTCAAAAATGATTTTATGACTAACAGAGACAAGGACCAAGTATCCGCCGGTGGTGAGCACAACACCTTTTGGCTTGCCGGTCGAGCCGGATGTGTAAAGAATAAACAGCGGGTCTTCTGCATTTATCCGCTCGGCTTCGCACTTATCCAATGCTTTGGCCATTTCATCGTGGAACCAGGTGTCTCTGCCATTTTTCATTTCGCAGGGGTCATCGCCAGCCTTGACGACAATAACTTTCTCAATCGAAGGAGTATTTCTCAATGCCTCGTCTGCAACACTCTTAAGCAGGATGTGCTTGCCGGCACGAAATGAAACATTAGAGGTGATAAGCATTCTGCAGGCCGAGTCGTTAACGCGGTCCTTAAGCGAATCTGCGCTAAAGCCGCCAAAGACAACCGAATGAATCGCACCGATACGGGCACAAGCCAGCATAACTATCGGAAGCTCCGGAACCATCGGTAAATAAATGGCGACACGGTCGCCCTTTTTTATCCCCTTCGATTTCAAAACATTGGCGAATTTGCAGACCTGCTTGTGAAGCTCTCTATAGGTGAGTTTTTTAACCGCATCTTCAGCTTCACCCTGCCAGAGGATGGCTATTTTGTTGGCAACAGGGGTATTCAGGTGACGGTCAAGGCAGTTATATGCAACGTTTAACTGACCATCGGCAAACCAGGTATGCTCAATCTTGCGTTTCTTTATATCCCATGTGTACTCTAAACCCTTTGTCGGCTCCTTAAACCATGTGACATTCTTTGCCTGCTCCAGCCAGAAGCCATCCGGGTCGTTTATTGATTGCTCCCACATCTTTTGGTACCGCTGGAAGCTGTTTACATAAGCTTTTGCCTTGATTGAAGCTGGCGGCGGAAACGTTCGCTCTTCAGTCATAAGTGAATCAATGCCTTTTCGTGCTTGTGCCATAAAGCTCTCCTTTTTTGAAACAATAAGTAGCCAAACCTATACCTCTACAAGCTATAGGGAATAAAACCAGTAATAAATAAAATCGTCCATTGAATGTCAAACAAAAAACCTGAATTTAAAACTTATACATAAGCGAAGCTTGTATCCGCCAGGCCTCAGCATCATCCGGTCCTTTATATGCGGTACGCCAATTCGATATTTCGAGGCCAACATCAACGTTGTTATTAACTGCAAAGATTGCATTGCCGAATACCGTGCGGTTTAGTGTTCTATCACCCGTATTTACATCGTCCCTATCGACTTCATCTATGCCGGCTCCGACGTTGAAACGCCACTTGCCCCACGGCCCCAATTCACCTGCAATCCAGCCGCCTTTGCTTCCAATCTCCCTGTCATAAGTAGTGCCTGTATTCCTCACTCCCTGGCCGATACCGCCGGCGTATGCATCCAAGTCCTCTCCTGTGAACACCTCACTTTTCACAGTCAACCACTTATTAATTGGCTGAGTTATATCGAGGTTAGCTGACCAGCTGTCGAAATTCCTGTGAGAGCCGCCGGGGGAATTGATGTCATATTCTTCTTTAGCATAGTGTCCTGAAAAACCGATAGTAGCTGGTTTAGGCCCGAAGCAGGGAAATGTTATGCTTGTTCTGGCCTGCAAACATGGAAAACCTGCATCCTCACCTGAGTCTATTGCTCCTGTAAAACTGCCTCTCCTGCCTATGGTTCTGGCTAATGCACCTTCGAGCTTAAGGTCGATGTCACTATCCAAGGCGAAACTCTTTGTCAGACGCAATTGTGGACGGCGATATCCGATATTACCCGCATACCAGAGGACAGTATCGTTCAGCGTATAAGGATTCAGGGGCGATATCACATCCCAGGTTTGGCCGGCAAGGATATCAAAACGAGCGTCCGGCCACTCAAGTTTCATATAGCCATGACGCATTTTAAGAGTTGACTTGTTTTCATCCGCAATAACACCATAGAAATCTACCTCAAAAAGCCCGCTTGCCTTCATCCCTTTATCATCCGGCCCGTTGATTCTCAGGCCGAGCCGGCTCTGATTAGCCGTCATGTCAAACTGATCGTCTCTGTGATTGGTGTTTGGTTTTACCCATTTGATGTAATTGCCGGGTTCAACATGTTGCGTATCATAAGAAGAGTCGAGCCTAAGAATTCCATAAAGTTGAATGTCTAAATCGGACCAAACAGGCTTTTTATTTTTTTTGTCTTTCTCAATCATCGCTAATATTTTTTGTATATCGGCCTCTGATAAACGCGAAACAGAAGACTTATCTGTTATGGAATTCGGGTCGCTGTTATTATTTGCCGACCAAATCCTCGGTGTGGTTAGCAGGAAGACCGCACTTATTAGAATCAGTTTGCATCTCATATCAAAATGCTCCCTTATTAATGTTTGAAATACCTTTGTTTTTTGCCTTTCACAAAGGCATGTAATGGCATAAGCCATACTGTGCATTATAAGCAGCTTTAATTTAAGGCTCGTATTGTACAGAGTAATTGAACATAGTCAAGTATCGAAAAATATAATGTTGGGATGCTTGATTCTCGATACTTGATTCTCGATGAGTGGTGCATGGAGTGGGGCTTGCCCACACCGTGATTTTGCTAAAGGCGGAAGTCATAAGACAGGAGACAGTAGCGATTAGCGTGCAGGAAAAACTAACCACTATCCTCTGCATGTTGTACACTGTGCGAATCTTTTGCAGCTACAGAGAATCCTTCTCTTACTGGGGGCTTCGGCAAGCTAACGCAGAGATTTTTCCCAAAGGCTGTATCTGTACTTTCAATCCATATCCAACCCCCGTGCATCTCAACGATTTTTTTTGCCGCCGACAGACCGAAAACACAGACCTGCTTGGCACTCCAATCGGGCTGCTCCTTCATACAATCAATGCAGTCTAAAATTTTATCCGGTTTGCAGCATTCCTTATCATGACTATCACCTCGGATTTCTAACACGGCTTCACTGCCGAAATCTCTTAAATGCACCTCTACGTGGCTACTTGCAGCAGCGGAAGTAATTGAATTATTAATAAGATTCATAATCGCTTGAATTATCCTGTCACGATCTCCACGGATGATTATTTCAGAATCTGGCGTAATACTTTCCAGTCCAACATCTTTTCCCTCCGCAAATGGTGACAAAGCCTTGACGACTTCTGAAATCACCTCGTTAAGGCTAAATTCAGCCAGGTTAAATTCCATTTTATCTGCATCTATTTGTGAAATAATCAGAAAATTGTCAATTATCTTTCTTGCCTTGTCGAGATTATTCCAAAAGACCTCACCTATCTCGGGGCCATCTGCCATGTCTCCATACGCCAGCAAACTCTTCAGAGTTTCTGAAATCCGAAAGGCGAATTCACTTTTTAGCTTGTCTTGCTCCTTCAGTTTTGAGTTTGTTCTTCTCAGCGCATCTTCAGCAAGGACGTGTTCGGTAATATTTCGAGTGGTTCCTACGGCTGCAATTTTATTACCCGTGGAGTCTTTAATGATTGATCTTGAAAGAGAAACCGGGAACATGCTTCCATCTTTTCGCCTGTGATAGAAGGCGATTTCCGATGAGCCGCCAATACTTTGAGTTTGAAAAACAGTTCTGCTATTATTAGTTTTTGGGCCGACCAGCCAGAGAGTGCCGCTATCCTTACCGAGGATTTCTTCCTTTTTGTATCCATAAGTATCGCAGAATGCTTTATTCACGAAGGTAATTTTGCCCTCCATGTCGGTTATATATACACTATCAACGGTGCTCATAATAGCACCCGAAAGCAATCGCAGATCCTCTTCAGCCCTTTTATAACGAATAGCATTTTCTATGGCTATGGGCACCGCTTTTAGATAGCTCCTGTTTATATCCTTTGTCAGATAATCATAAGCACCGGCTCTCCAGGCTTTAACGGCTATTTCCTCATTGCCTATGCCGGTGATGACTATAACAGGAGTATTTTTAACCGAAGCCAGAATATCCAATGCTGTTCCATCCCCGAGTAAGTAGTCGGAAATGACAATATCAAACTGTTGACAAGCCAATATATTGCGGGCATCCGAAGCGGACCCAGCTATAGTGTAATCATAAGACAATCCTTCAGCTTTCACCAGTTGCACGAAAGCCCTTTGGTCGATTTTATCGTCCTCGATCAGCAAAACCTTATACCTTGTATTTTCCATAGCCTTACCCCTTATTTTGGCAGCTCGCTCAGTGTCCAGTACAAATCAATCGTTCTGATGGCCTCAACGAACTTCCTGTAATCAACCGGCTTTATGATATAGCCGGCGACACTGAGCTTAAAGCTCTCAACTATATCACGTTCCTCCTTAGACGTGGTCAGCACAACAACAGGAATCTTTTTCAATTCTTCATCCGCTTTTGCAATCTTCAGAAATTCTATGCCGTTCATCTTTGGCATATTCAAATCCAAGAGAATAATACATGGACGCTCGTTAGCTGTGTCTCTTAAATATTCCAAAGCTTCCTCACCGTTGGTTTTATTAACTAAAGGATTCAGAATCTTCAGCTCCTTAAACGCCCGTTTAACGGTCATCGCATCCACACTATCATCCTCAACCAACAATACTGGTTTCGAGCTTTTCATCTTTTGTAACCCCCATTTCTTGCTTGGGCAGCGTAAAGAAAAATGTGCTGCCCTGCCCCACTTTCGATTCTACCCATATCCTGCCTCCATACATCTCCACTATCTTCTTAACAACCGTAAGACCAACGCCGGTGCTTTCTACTTCATCCCGAGGCGCCAATGTCTGGAACAACTGGAAAATCTTCTCAAAATATCTCTCCTCAATTCCAGGACCATTATCTGAGACACTAAACTTCCAGAAATCCTCTTCCTCAACGCAGCCAATCTTTATCCTCCCCTGCGGCTTATCCATGTACTTGACCGCATTGCTCAACAAATTCTGAAAAACCTGTGTAATCCGCGTCTTCT
>CAZIED010000126.1:0-6700 GCA_964538525.1 uncultured Pirellulales bacterium
TTACTGCTTGATTTTATTGCCTATAAGAAAGAGGTTCTCCGACACGCTCCTATGAAAATACCGCAAAGTTTAATTTTTACTGTCATTCCCGCGAAGGCGGGAATCCAGTTATTTTGATGGCTTTTTCTGGACTCCTGCTTTTGCAGGAGTGACAAGATGAAACGATTTCTTTTAACATAGTTTTATTGGATTCAATAGCTCTGTTTTTTTAGCAGTGGGCGATTTTATTTCTGTGGTAGCATTGTCAGGTCTCTATCAGAGACGGCAACCAGGTATATCAGCGCTTAGTTCCAGCTTTTTCAGGCACAAGACGAACCTCGACTCGGCAGTGTAATGCGTTCGCGATACGGCTGAGCATATTTAGGCTATGGCCATTATAATCTGCATCTTCCAGCCTGCTTATTACAGATTGAGTTGTTCCAATCAGCTTGGCTAATTGTGCCTGACTTAAACCTGCCTGCGTCCGCAGATTGTAAATCTGGCCTGCTATTTGTAGTTTTTCTCGTTCCTTCTCTAAAGAAGCAAGCCTCTTGGGATCATTTCTAATAAATGTTTTATGCAGTATTTTTACTGCATCAGTTATATTTCTATTTTTCTTACTCATAATTAGTCTTTCATTTGATGGCTTTGCACGGATACTTTGTGACATATATTCCATATGGCTGTCATTGCGAGTCCGGCGTTGACGGACGTGGCAATCTAAACTCGTTATGGATTGTGAGATTGCTTCCCCTTCGACTCCGCTCAGGACTGAAGGCTATTTGCGCTCGCAATGACGATGATCGGACGCGACAGAACTCAACAATTCCGATATTACAGAACACTATGCCTTCTAAATACAATATCGCATATTTGCGATAAGAGTTCAAGCAAAATCACAAAAGAAATCAAAATTTGACGTTTGATTTTTGAATTTTGTTGCGGGATCAGGCGATGTCTGCTAATCCCAGTGTATCACCGAATTTGGCTACCAGCGCATGGCGAATATTTTTGTGCTCCGGCTTTGTCAGCATCGGGTCCTGTGAGGTTAACTCGAACGCCTTTCTTCTGGCTAAAACAAGCAGGTCGAAATCGTCAATTATACTGGCAATTTTCAAATCCGGCAGCCCATGCTGGCGTGCGCTGAAAAGCTCGCCCGGCCCACGCAGCCGAAGGTCCTGCTCGGCTATCTGGAAACCATCATTGGTTCTGGTTAAACAATCCAGTCTGCTTTTGGCTATCTCGCTGTCAGTATCGGCAAATAAAAGGCAGTAAGATTTGTCTTTGCCCCTTCCGATCCGGCCTCTCAATTGATGCAGTTGCGCAAGACCGAATCTGTCAGCTCCTTCTATGACCATTATCGTGGCGTTGGGGACATCCACCCCCACTTCTATAACTATGGTCGAGACCAGCACGTCGATTTTACCTTTTCTAAATTCCGCCATAATCTGGTGCTTCTTCACCGAGGGCATCTGGCCGTGCAGAAGCTCAACGGTAAATTCCGGAAAAACCAGCTTGGATAGATTTTTCCAGCCTTCGGTGGCCGCTTTTACGTCGCTTTCCTCTTCAATAGCGGAAACTTGTCTGACGACAGTCAAGATTCGTGGATAAACGAAATACACCTGTTTTTTTGCTCTGAGCCGTTCGCGGATGAACTCATAAGCTTTGTAAAGATTTCGCCGCTCGACCCAGCGGGTGATAACGATGCCTCTGCCCGGCGGTGAATGTTTGATTATGGAGACATCCAAATCTCCGAACGCGGTCATCGCCAGCGTCCGCGGAATGGGCGTAGCCGTCATAACAAGACAGTGCGGCGTACATTCCTTACGAATTTGTGAGCGCTGATGCACGCCGAACTTGTGCTGCTCATCAATCACGACTAGGCCGAGCCTGCCGAATTCAACGTCTTTCTGCAGCAGCGCTACCGTTCCGACGACGATATCGACCTGCCTGCGTTTTATTTGGTCGAGAATCTGCGTTCTTTTTGTTCCCGTTAATCCACCTATAAGAAGAACTCTTTTTACCCGGCTGTTTTTTAAGTATCTTTCGATGCTAAGAAAGTGCTGGCCAGCAAGAATCTCAGTAGGCGCCATAATCGCCACTTGAGTTTTGTTGGCAACGGCCAATAAGGCTGCGTAAAGCGCTACTACGGTTTTACCCGAGCCGACGTCACCCTGCAGAAGTCGATTCATCGGTTTAGCCCCTGCCATATCCGCGACGATTTCGGCGATGCAGGCATTCTGGTCTTCGGTGAACAGAAATGGAAAACGCCTTCGGATATGCCGGTCAATCTCTTCGTTGTGTATGCAGGCTATCGCGGATAAAAAATGCTGCACTTTATATCTGCGAAGCGCAAGGCCAAGCTGCATAAGAAACAGCTCATCGTATTTTAATCTGTGTTTTGCCTGATTAAGTTTTATTTCGTCCGGCGGCAGATGTATCCAGCTAAAGGCATCGCATCTTTTAATAAGATTTGCTTCTTTTAAGAAACTACGGTCATAAAATTCATCAACAAGCTCCATTATCGGGGTTCGGGATTCTGACCCCTGGCCCCCGACCCCTGATCCCTGAATCATAGGTTTGATTATACGTTTGATTTGAGTGCTGCTTATTTGACTGCTTGCAGGATATATTCCGCCACTAAAATAATCCGCATCTGCCTCGGAAGGGGCAAGCTTTGGATTTGTCATCTGCAGTTGATGCTTGTATAAATCAACCCTGCCTGAGGCTGTTATTATTTGGCCGGGTTTTAATTTATCGCATAGATAGCCGCCGTGAAACCACACAATCCTGCAGACGCCGGTTTCGTCGCTGACTATCGCCTCGAATATTGGCGGACGCCCCCGACCTGATCGGGGGTAGCTTTGGTAGTCCGTTGACTCGACTAGGCCGGTGATAGTTGCAATTTGGCCGGGCTGAAGCTGGGCTATTTTCGATGGTGCGGGAGCAAAATTCCAGTCGCGTGGAAAGTGCTCTAACAGGTCTGCAACCGTGTGCACCCCCAGATGCGCAAAGGCTCTGGCTCTTGCCGGCCCAACGCCTTTGAGATATTGAACCGGCATAGAAAGATCAAAACTGCTTTGTGATTTGCCGCTTACGGATGTCATTGAAGTCTAACTTCCATTCCTGCAGAAACATGATTCATTTTTAATTCATTATCTTGTAGAATAAATCTTTTCTCAATAGCCGCATAAAAATTTTATCTTTGAAACTGAAATTGCCGAAATTACTTGACAGGCGAAATTTTGTTTTGTATAATTTCAGCGTATTTGCATGAAAACATGCAAATACAGTCCTGAGATCCGCATGTGGCGGAATTACGGGATTATAGTTGGGCTTAAATCTTTGAATGATTAGGTCGTTTTTGTGGTAAAAACGATTTAATTTTCAACGCAGCCCGCAAAACTGTAAGTGGAGCTTCCTCGTGTCTTCTATTGAAGACAAAAAGGGGATTCCTCCGGAATAACGAGTATTGTTTATCAGGAAAGGAGCAAAAATGCCTCCTAAAACATGCACTCAGGCTTGCCATGCCGAAGGAGCATCCCTCAAAACCGGCGCACAAATAATAGTTGATACTCTTATCGAGCAGGGCGTTGAAACGCTATTCTGTTATCCCGGAGGCGTGGTATTGCCATTGTTTGACAAACTGTATGACGCACCAATCAAATTCATAAACCCCCGGCATGAGCAGGGCGGCTGCCACATGGCCGACGCTTACGCCCGTGCCAGCGGGAAAGTCGGCATGATAATCGTGACCAGCGGGCCCGGCGCATGCAATCTGGTTACGGGATTAGCTACAGCCATGATGGATTCCGTGCCGATTGTTGCACTTACCGGCCAGGTTCGGACGGACCTTATTGGAAATGACGCCTTCCAGGAAGCTGATACTACCGGCATTACCCGCCCCGTTACAAAATACAATTGTATCGTTAAAAGGGTTGAGGACTTAGCTCGTACCATCCGAGAAGCATTTTATATCGCATCGACCGGTCGGCCGGGTCCGGTAGTGATTGACGTACCGGTTGACGTCCAGGTTAATAAATGCAACGCAGATGCTCCGGGTGAGATAAATCTGCCTGGCTATAAGATTCGCACCAAAGGCAACGCCAGGCAAATATCAATGGCTGCATCGGCGATAAATAAATCTGAAAAGCCCGTACTTTATGTTGGTGGCGGCCTGATTAGCGCAAATGCCAGCGAAGAATTACGGACATTGGCTGAAAAAGCACATCTGCCGGTGACAACGACGCTTTTAGGGCTGGGCAGCTTCGACCAGAGAAAACCTGAATCATTAGATATGCTGGGTATGCACGGCTCTGCTTATGCCAATTATGCAGTGCAGGAGTGCGACCTGCTAATTGCAATCGGCGCACGCTTCGATGATAGAGTTACGGGCAAAGTAAAGACCTTTGCTCCCAACGCAAAGATTATTCACATAGATATTGACCCAGCCAGTATATCGAAGAACGTGCGTGTCGATATCCCCGTGGTCGGCGATGCCAAGGCAATACTATCTGACCTGATTCGACAAGTCGAGCACCGTGAAAGAGAGCAGTGGTTCGAGAAAATCGCCGAGTGGAAGAAGAAATATCCGTTTAGTTACGACCGAAAAGCAGCAACAATTAAGCCGCAGCACGTCATTGAGGAGCTTTGCCGTCAGACTAAAAGCGAGGCGATTGTAACTACAGGTGTCGGCCAAAACCAGATGTGGACTGCCCAGTTCTATCGATTCATCAAGCCGCGACAGCTTATAAGCTCCGGAGGACTGGGTACAATGGGATTTGGTCTGCCTGCAGCGATAGGCGCCCAGATAGCTAAACCGGAGGCCACCGTCATCGATATTGACGGCGACCACAGTTTTAATATGACAATGACCGAGCTGGCTACAGCCGTTCAATATAATTTACCTATAAAGGTTTGCATTATGAATAACGGTTACATGGGAATGGTTCGTCAGTGGCAGGAGCTGTTTTATAATAAACGCTATTCCAACAGCTCGCTTGTCAATCCCGACTACGCAACGGTGGCACAAGCCATCGGCGCCGTTGGTATTACCGTTGATAAAAAAGAGGATGTTCCTAAAGCCATTAAAAAGATGTTGGCCGAAACAAAACCTTGCGTGGTTGATTTTAAGATTGACCGTGAGGAGAACGTTTGGCCGATGGTGGCGGCTGGCAAGAGCCTGAATGAGATGGATGGTCTCGATATGCTGGAAAGCATGGCATAAATTCGTCGTGTGTATTACGTGATGCGTCGTGCGTCCTACGCAATACGCACTACGCAATACGAAATACGAGGTGCGAAAGATGAAGCATATAATAAGCGCATTAGTTGAAAATAAACCTGGCGTTTTGGCCCATGTTGCGGGCATGTTTGCGGCTCGCGGCTTTAATATTGATTCGCTGGTCGTCGGCAGAACCGAAGACCCGAACTTGAGCCGAATGACCCTTGTTGTTGTTGGTGATGACCGAGTCGTGGAGCAGGTTCGTAAGCAGTTAGCCAAAATCATTCCCGTTGTTAAGGTTCAGGATTTTGTCGGTCAGCCGGTTATAGCCCGTGATTTAATGCTGATAACGATTTCGGCACCGCCGGAAAAGAGATCTGAAATCCTGTCGCTGATAGAGATGTTTAAGGCAAAAGTTGTAGATATTGGGCAAAAGTTTTTGATGGTCGAGGTCAGCGGACCTGAATCAAAGATAGAGGCTTTCATAGAAGTATGTAAGCCTTACGGCATCAAATGTGTCGCCAGAACCGGAACAATCGCAATGCCCAGGCAGGCCAAAGAAGCTTAAAGTGTAAAATGCAAAACTAAAAACCGTGGTTTTTTTCTTTGCTCCATAATTTTTAGCTTTTGCTACTCTGCGTAGTGCTACGTAGCACGAGTCTCTTTTAGGTTTTCGCTTTCTTAAATTCCTTGCCCGGCAGTCAGGTGTTTGTATAATGTGAAAGTTGGTCATCAGGGATTAATCTGTTTTTAATTAAAAAGGGACATATTATGCGGGAGAAAATATAAAATGGCAGAAAAAGAAACGGGGCCAGTTATACAACAGGTTATGACTGAACAAGGACAGGGGCATGAAACTCGACTGAGTCTCTTTGTTAAATTAGAACAAGAGTTGAAAAGACCTATTGTTTCCTTCTTCACAAGCTTTAAGTTTCCTGTTATGATTGAGGATGCAGATGCTGATATGTTAGAGGGTGTTTTGCAAAAAATGGATCTATCAGCAGGATTAGTGTTGTTCATAAGTTCCCCTGGTGGAGACGGCCTTGCCGCTGAACGGATAATCAACATTTGTCGAAGTTATAGCGGGACAGGTGATTATTGGGTGATTGTACCAGGCAAAGCAAAATCTGCCGCTACTATGATATGTTTTGGAGCTAGCAAAATTATTATGGGTGTTACTTCCGAATTGGGTCCTGTTGACCCACAGATCGCCACATCTGAACAAGGTGTAGTAAGAAGGTTCTCTGTTTGCAATATTGTCGATAGCTATGATGAATTATTTTCAAGGGCCGTAAAAGAAAAAGGGAATTTACAGCCATATTTACAACAATTAACGAACTATGACGAAAGAGAAATAAAAGAGTTCAGAGCGGCGATTTCTTTGTCGGCAGATATTGCAATAAGAACTCTTGCCTCTGGCATGATGAAAGGTATCTCCAAGAATAGAATACAAAAGAAAATAGAAATTTTTTTGACACCGAAAAGGACAAAAACACA
>CAZIED010000127.1:0-6700 GCA_964538525.1 uncultured Pirellulales bacterium
CACGAAGCGAAACGGAGAGCCACGAAGGGAAATCTGTTTTTGAGTAGATTTCTCCGCTTCGCGTCCCTTGAGGACGCTTCGGTCGAAATAACAGTAGGTGTTTTCAACAGAGCATATTAAAATAAGAATAATACACCGGGGCGTGGCGCAGTTTGGCTAGCGCGCTTGCATGGGGTGCAAGAGGTCGCAGGTTCAAGTCCTGTCGCCCCGATTTTTGCCTTCTGATAAGAGGCAAAAATAGAGTTGGTGAGCAGGTGAACAGTAGAACGGTAGAGAAAAGTCAGCATTCAGTATAGACGAGTTTTCGGCGAGATGTTGTTGCTCACCTGCGGTCTCCTGTTCAATTGCTCAACTGTTCAAAAAAAGAAAACATAATGTCTTTTATGTTTGAAAACCTCGAACTTCTGCTTAATCAAGACTCATCGGAAAATAGTTTTTGGCGTTATTAAAACAGATATCCTCGACCATTTTTCCAAGCAGCTCCAAATCGTCAGGAATAAGCCCTGCTTCTACATCATTACCGAGCATATTGCAGAGAACTCGCCGGAAATATTCATGTCTTGGATACGACATAAAGCTCCTCGAATCGGTAAGCATACCCACAAATCGGCTCAATAGGGCCATGTTTGAAAGCACACGCATCTGCTCTTCCATGCCATCCTTTTGGTCGAGGAACCACCAGCCCGAACCAAACTGCATCTTGCCTGGTGCGGAGCCATCCTGAAAATTTCCGATCATGGTTGCCAACAGGGCATTGTCACGCGGGTTAAGATTATACAAAATGGTTTTTGGCAGCTTATTCTGAGAACCCAGACGGTCGAGGAACCTGGCCAGCGGCCTTGCTATCTCAAAATCACCTATAGAATCATATCCCTTATCCGGGCCTAATGCCTTAAACATTCGGGTATTATTATTTCGAAGCGCTCCGAGATGAAGCTGCTGAACCCACCCAGCTTCATAATCCATGATAGCGAACTCAATCATCATCGCAGACTTGAATTTGAGAGATTCGGATATATCCAGCTCCTTTCCAGCTCTTATCTTACCGAATATTTTTTCAACTTCTTTTTCAGTATATTCCTCCGCGTATGCGGTCTCCATGCCGTGGTCGGAAAGGCGACAGCCGTTTTGATGAAAATAATAATGTCGCTTGCGGATTGCCTCAACATACAACTGATAGTTTGTGATATCCATATCACAAATTTCTTCGAGTTTATCAATAAAAACATTCAATGCTGATATGTCTTCAACCGCCATTGCTCTATCCGGGCGCCAGGCTGTATGTACTTTGATTTCAAAGCCGTCCTCACGGATTTTCTTATGATGTTCTAATGAATCGAGCGGGTCCTCAGTTGTACAGATGAGCCTTACGTTCATCTTGCGAAGGATATTGCGGACGCTAAACTGCGGCGTCTGTAGCATCCGGCTGCATGTTTCATAAATCTGTTTGGCTGTATCCGAATTTAAGAGCTTGTCAGTTATTCCAAAGTAACGTTTCAGCTCCAGATGTGTCCAGTGATAGAGCGGATTTCCAATACAAAAGGGGACAGTTTCAGCCCATTTCGCAAACTTTTCATAGTCACTTGCATCACCTGTGATATATTTTTCCGCTATACCATTTGTTCTCATCGCCCGCCATTTATAGTGGTCGCCGTAGAGCCAAATCTGGGTCAGATTATCAAAACGGTGGTCGGATGCGATTTTGTCGGCCGGCAGGTGACAGTGATAATCGTAGATAGGCATCTTCTTTGCGTGCTCGTGATATAAAATCCTGGCAGGTTTCGATTCCAGAAGAAAATCTTCCGACATGAATTGCATAGTCTTCATCCTCGCTATTTACATGTTGCTTCGGTTAGCCGACAGGTTCATCCGATTTATTTTGCCCATCCTGTTTGGTCTGCTCAGCTTGCTTTTTTCGCGTTGGAGGCTCAAACTGCGCCATTTTCTTCGCCCAGTCAGCTACCTCGCTTCTGGTTTTTTGCAGGCGTTGAGAAACCGGCTTAGGTTGTTTCTTTTCCTCTTCACGAACCTTGTGCTCCCATATCGCGTAAGCTATCCATGCGATTGCCAGCAGCGACACAGCTATTATCATAAAAACCTTGTACATAGCCTGCTCCTCAATACAAAGTGTTACCAATGATACCAACAAAATCCATATTGTTTTGTCAGATGCGCAAAAAAGCAAAGAAAAATAAAAAAACTTTATAGATCTCCTGGTAGTTCTGTCAATAGATTAAACAAGAAACAGTTCAGAGTTAGCAGTTATGAGACTCCGAACACTGAACACCGAACTCCGAATCCCTAATTACCAAAAAAAATGGAGGGTCACAGATTGTGACCCTCCCAAGCCAGCGTTTTAAACGAGAGATTTCGGTTGAACTTCGTGACAAGTACCGAATCCCTTCTCACACTGGCTTTATTATCAACTTTGTTGGCATGTAATCCTTTTTATTTGCGTTTTAACCTACAAATTGAAAGGCATTGTCTATTCAAAGGAAGCTGAAAGAAGGACTTAAATAGCAACTTCCTATAGCGTTTTGTGATAATCTTATCTGGAATTTCATCGGATAGATTGAAGGCCTTTGTGCCGGGCCGCTTTGTGAAAGCATATACTTCTATATAATCGAAAAGACCGAGTTTAAATAACCGTCGAGATTTGCTAAAATCATCATTCGTCTCACCGGGGAAACCAACCATTATTTGAGTTTTTAGAAGGATTGGAGGATAAGCTTTGCGAACTTTCCTTATGGCCTCTATGTAATCTTCAATGCGATAGCCTCTGTTCATGCGTTCAAGAATTCGATTGCTTCCTGACTCAACAGGTGAGAGAATATATCCAATCTTTCCGGTTTTAAGAAGCTCACAAAACGGCTCAGCAAAGGGTATAAGCCATCTCGGATTTACATTTCTTAATCTCAATGTAAATTTCCCTTCCCGTGTCACCATCTTTTGCAGCAAATCTAACAGACTTATTCCCAAATCCCTGCCGTAATCGCCGAGGTCGGTTCCAACCAGCGCAAAGTCACTGTAGCCTTCGTCAAGTCCTCGTTCAAACTCTTCTATAATAGCATCAACAGGTTTGCTTTTTATCCCACCTCTGGCCAATTTAATAGCGCAATACGAACATTTTCCTATACAGCCGGTAGAAACCTTGATGCAAAACGTTCTCTTAGAAAGCAGCATCTCTTTATCAATTAAACGCCTGTATCTTGCAAACAGTCGAATAAGACCTGCATGCAGTTTGGGAAAAATCCTTAACAGCGAAGCTTCGGGGTTCCGGTGACAATACTCCCTAATCATGTCATTAATTATGCCCCCGTCAATTATCCCATTTCGAATTTGCCAGAATTCGGGGTGTGGGAAATTGGCGCCAGAACCATGCTTACCCTGAAGCCGCGACAGACGGTTGATCTGGTCACTAAGGTCTTTCAATTCGTCACCATCATAAGCAAGCTCTGGGCGTATTTTAGTGAGGCAGCCGGTAACCAACATTTGAGCATCCGGACGCTTACTATGCTCGATCGCCTTTACGATTTGACTGCTGAGATTCTCCTTCTCCTGGTTGAATGCGCAACCTTTAAAGACAATAAGATCAGCCTCCTTAGGGTCCTTGCAAAGCCGAAACCCGAGAGTTTCCTGGAAAAAGCGATCCAGCTCTGCACAATCCAGCCGGCATTCTATACAACCATTTGTGATAATGCATACAGATCTCTGGTTTTTGTTCAATACCGAACCTTCTTGATTATTTGAGTTTGAAGACATGTTTCTTCCCCTTTAGAATGTGTGCTATTTCTGCCGTTTCTATTTTCGACAGAAGACACAGGAGTATAGGTAAGCAGCAGTTATTCAATATTAGAGGACTGAGAATTCATCTACTAATTCACGTATAGGTACGAACTTATTGTTTTCGCACAACCGCCGCAGCTTTGGCATTGTGCTTTTAATATTTATGTAACATCTGAAATGCTTTATATGCTTTTTGTTTTACATTTATTCATCTCTATCCGCCGATAGCGGATTCAAAGGAGATCTCTGCAGACAAATTGCTCCCTACGAATCCACAGCCACCAAAAACCAAGTATCTCATTTGAAAATCTCCTTTAACTTTGCTGTCATATAATCTATGCAGGCTGCGTTTAAGCCGGGCCACACCCCTATCCAAAACGTATTATTCATTACAAAATCGGTGTTCTTTAGCTGGTTATGCACTCTATATTCGATATCCTGCTCTGTGAATGCAGGTTGTTTGATAATGTTGCCAGCGAAAAGCATCCTCGTTCCGATTTGATTCGACTCCAAGTAACCGGTTAGCTGATTTCGGGAAAACCCACAGTTTGGCTTCACGGAGATAATGAATCCAAACCAGCTTGGGTCACTCTTCTCCGTAACTGTAGGAAGAACCAAAAACTCATCAAGCTCTTTCAGGCCATTGCAGAGCTGCCGCCAATTCTCCTTGCGTCTCTTTATGAAATAGGTGAGTTTCTTAAGCTGGGATAAGCCAATAGCTGCCTGCATATCGGTCACTTTTAAATTATAGCCAAGGTGGGAATAAATGTATTTATGGTCGTATCCATAAGGAAGATTGCCGAGCTGCCATTTAAATCTCCTCCCACAAGTGTTATCTTTGCCTGGTGGACAACAGCAGTCTCTGCCCCAATCTCTAAAGGAATTTACAATGTTGCAAAGCTGCCTGTCATTTGTCACCACAGCACCGCCTTCTCCCATGGTGATATGGTGTGCAGGGTAGAAACTGTGAGTGGCAAGATGGCCGAAAGTACCTGTAAAACGAGAATCAAATTTACTTCCTAAAGCATCACAGTTATCTTCTATGAACCAGAGATTATACTTCTGGCATATTGCGCATACACTGTCCACGTTAAATGGATTTCCAAGGGTGTGAGCAATAAAGACAGCCTTTGTTTTCTCTGAAAGTGCTCCCTCTATTTGACTTACATCTACATTATATGTTCCAATATCTATATCAACAAACACGGGAATCAACCCATTTTGGACTATCGGGGCGACCGTAGTAGGAAAACCGGCCGCCACAGTAATAATCTCATCTCCTTTTTTAAGTCTTTTGTTTCCCAGTTTATAGGAAGTAAGCGCTGATATTGCCAGCAAATTTGCCGACGAGCCTGAGTTTGTTAAAGAACAGTATTTCACACCTAAAAACTCTGCGAACCTGGCCTCAAATTCCTCGGCAAATCTACCCGCAGTAAGCCACATATCCACAGCAGATTCTAATAAATTATGTATATCTTCTTCGTCAACAAGTTTGCCAGAGGCAGGAAGATATGAACTGCCGGGGATGAAATTTTCTTGATTACAACTACCAAACGCCGGGAACAAAAGAATGTTAGCCTCATTTCCAAAGCCCTCTGGCACTTTTATGGTTACGTTTCTTGATGCAGTTAGCTTCTTGTTGAATTTTAACACCTGCATTTAAGCTCCCTTGGCCCACAACAACCCATTCTCTTTCGCTTTTTCAACATATTTCCCTATTTGTGATAGTGTAAAATCACAGATATTTTTATCGCGGCTGAAATAGAACGTCTTATACCATATAGCGGCTTGCGCTACAGCATCGAAAACACTATAAACAGATTCCCATTTTAAAGTAGAACTTATCTTGCTTGTATCAAGCTTTAGAAAACCGCCTTCATGCAACTGGTCTGTTTTACGAATTTCATATTTTCCACCGCCCCATTGTTTCAAAAACAAACAGACGAGCTCCTCTACCGAAAGTTGCGCACCATCGGTTGGACCGAAATTCCAGGCATCGCTATATTCGCTTCCATGCCTATACATTAACGCCCCCAGCCATAAACAACCAGATAAAGGTTCTAACACAAGCTGCCAAGGTCTTGTTGCACGAGGATTGCGAACAAAGATAGTCTCATTCTGACAAAGAGCCCTAACACAATCTGGGATGAGCCGGTCTTCCCCCCAATCTCCACCACCTATTATGTTGCCTGCTCTCACAGAGGAGATGGAAACGGCATGGCTCCTGCCATATTCTCTAATATTGAAAAAAGACCTCCTGTAAGCGGTAGTGACAAGCTCGGCACAGCCTTTACTAGAACTATACGGGTCGAAACCGCCTATCGGATCAATTTCCCTATAACCAAAGAGCCACTCTTTATTTTCATAACATTTGTCACTGGTCACAACAACACACACTTTTACAGACTCTGTCTTTCTAACCGCTTCCAAGACGTTTACCGTACCGATTACATTTGTTTCATAGGTAAGCTTTGGCTCTCTATAAGATAATCTTACCAGCGGCTGAGCGGCTAAATGAAAGACAATCTCGGGTTGATATTTCTGAAAAACATCTATTATCTGCTGATAATCTCTGATATCACCCACATTATGACTGTCGATTTTGCTGCCCAAATTCGTGCTTTCGAAGAAACTCGGTTTTGTAGGCGGTTCCAGAGAATAACCCACAACCTTAGCGCCCAGCTCCCTAAGCCACAACGATAGCCAACCTCCAACGAAACCGGTATGACCTGTAACAAGCACGGCCTTATCTCGGTAAACACCTATAGAGACGTTGTCGATATTTCCTCTTTGTACCATTTGATCGTTCTTCGCAGCCCTTCTTCTAATGTGGTCTCGGGCCGCCATCCTATGAGTCTTAGGGCAACCTGAATATTCGCTTTCCACTCAAAAACCTCATTTGCCCTATACGGAA
>CAZIED010000128.1:0-1462 GCA_964538525.1 uncultured Pirellulales bacterium
CTTACTCTTGGCTTTTGTAAAATTCGTTTGACATTCATAACTCAATCAGGTATCCTACCTTTTGACGGACCTGGAGCAGAGGTACTATGAACTGTTTAAAAAAGCATCCATTTTATATCCTCATATCGGCTTTCGTTTTTGTAATATTACTGATTCCGGCAACGATATTACCTGCCACACCGGCTGAGATCGGCAAACGCGTCGCTAACAACATATTAGCCCGCCATGTGGACTATAACGGAAGCTTCTGGAAATACCCGTGGGCGTGCTCTTATTATGGCGTGATGATATTTGCCGATGCCACCAATGATGCTGTGCTCAAAAATCAGGTTATAAAAGTCTATGAGCCGTATCGAACGGGTCAAAGAGCGCCTCACGAAGGTCATGTCGATTATAATGTTTTCGGAATCTTACCTTTTGAAATCTATCGTCAGACCGGCGATTCCAGCTATTTACCGGTTCCCTTATGGCTGGCCAACGCAGAGTTCCAAAATCCCCGACCGGATGGTTTAAGCAGATATACCCGCTTCTGGGTGGACGATTTGTATATGATATGTTCGCTTCAGGCCCAGGCTTACAAAAATACTCTTGACCCCAATTATATCAACAACGGTACAATACAAATCCTGGGATATGCCGGAGATGTGGAAGACCTTCAGCAGCCCAATGGTCTTTTTCACCATGCCTATGATTCACCGTTCTTTTGGAGCCGATGCAACGGCTGGGCAGCCGCTGCAATGACCGAGACACTTCTTGCGATGTCCGAAGATCACCCTCAACGAAACAGGATACTTGAGACGTATAAACGAATGATGGCCGATCTTATCGAAAATCAGGATGCCGACTCCGGCTTGTGGTATCAACTGATTGATTTGCCAAATGACCCAAGAAATTGGCTGGAAACATCCGGCACCGGCATGTTCGTTTTTGCTTTGGCAACCGGCGTTGACCAAGGTTGGCTGGTTGATCCTTTATATCGTCAGGCGGCCATCAAAGGCTGGCTCGGCCTGGAAAGTCACATAAGAGCCGATGGAAATGTCGAGTGGATTTGCGTTGGCACCAGCAGAGGCTACAGCTTAGAATACTATTTCGGACGCACACGATCTGTGGGTGATTTACATGGTCAGGCGGCAGCAATGTGGGCCGCCACCGCAATCGTACGTTCCGGCTTGATATCTAAAGCCGATTTCAACATTGATGGCCATGTAAATTTCAAGGATTTTTCATTGCTGGCATCATCATGGCTGAGCAGACCACAAGATTCCACGTGGAATTCTAAATGCGATATTAGTACTCCCGCTGATGGCCTCATCAATACTAAAGACCTTATCCTCTTTGCTAATCAATGGTTGGCGGGGGTTAACCCGAAGGTTGATAATGAGCAATGACTTGAAACCGGCGACTCCAGCAAATTTAAATGGACTCTATCAGGCGATGCGAATTGAATAACTACCTCAGTAGA
>CAZIED010000128.1:1562-6633 GCA_964538525.1 uncultured Pirellulales bacterium
TCAAATCGAGGACAAGAAGAATTATAAAACCAATTTGTCAACTTTCCATGAAGGGTTGAATTATGGAAAATCTTAAAAAATTCGAAGCGTGGTTTGTAACTGGAAGCCAACATTTATATGGCCCAAAGACCCTCAAGCAGGTCGCGGAAGACTCAAAAAAGATAACCGAAGCCTTATCACAGTCCAGGCATATTCCGGTTAAAGTAGTTTTTAAGCCCACGTTGACTACGCCGGAATCCATTTACGAATTATGTACGAAGGCGAACGTTTCACCGGACTGTATCGGCCTTATAACCTGGATGCACACTTTTAGTCCGGCTAAGATGTGGATTGCAGGCCTAAAGGCGCTGCAAAAGCCGTTTGTGCACCTCCATACCCAGTTCAATCGCGATATCCCATGGGATACGATTGACATGGATTTTATGAATCTCAACCAGTCGGCCCATGGCTGCCGTGAGTTTGGTTTTATCTGCACGAGGATGCGCAAAAATCGCAAAGTCGTCGTCGGTCACTGGCAGGATGAGGAAGTCCAAAACAGGCTTGGAGTCTGGGCCCGAGCCGCATGTGCATGGCATGATGCCCAAGGAGCAAAGATAGCCCGTTTCGGTGACAACATGCGTGAAGTTGCCGTCACCGAAGGCGATAAGGTCGAGGCACAGAGACAGCTTGGTTATGCGGTCAACGGCTACGGCGTAGGTGACGTGGTCGCTTATATCAATAAAGTCACCGACAAAAAAATAGATAATCTCGTAACAGAGTACGACGCCACGTACAAGGTGGCTAAAGACTGCCGGCAAGATGGCCCTAAACGCGAGTCCGTACGCCAAGCTGCCCGCATCGAGCTTGGCATGCGAGCCTTCCTAAAAGATGGCGGTTTTAAGGGCTTTACCACAACCTTCGAGAATCTGCATGGTCTTGAACAGCTTCCTGGCCTGGCCGTACAACGGCTGATGGCGGATGGCTACGGCTTCGGTGCAGAAGGTGACTGGAAGACCGCGGCTTTGGTTCATGCCATGAAAGTAATGGCATCAGGACTTAAGGGCGGAACAAGCTTTATGGAAGACTACACCTATCATCTCGATCCCAAAAATCAAAAGGTATTAGGTGCTCACATGCTTGAGGTATGCTCGTCCATCGCAGATGGCACGCCCAGCCTGGAAGTTCATCCGCTTGGTATAGGTGGAAAGGCCGACCCGGCCCGTCTGGTTTTCAACGTGCCGAAAGGCCCTGGTCTAAACGCCTCGCTTATAGATATGGGCAATCGCTTCAGACTGATAGTCAATGAGGTCGATGTGGTTCCGCCGGACGCACCGCTGCCCAAGCTGCCGGTTGCCAGAGTAGTTTGGGTGCCCAAGCCCAATCTGAAGGTGGGCGCCGCTGCCTGGATACTGGCCGGCGGTGCACACCATACAGGCTTTAGCATGGCTATCACCTCTGAGTGCATGGAAGACTTCGCCGATATGGCCGGCATAGAGTATGTGCTGATTGATTCCGACACCAAGATAAGCGATTTCAAGAAGGAGCTTCGCTGGAACGAGATGTACTTCATGTTAGCCAAGGGATTGTAAAGCCCTATTGTAGGAAAAGTATCTAAAGTGAGCTAAAGTTATAATTCATAATTTTAGACACTTTCGATGGAGTAGAGGACAATACTACAACAGAAAAACAAACGGGGCATATATCGAATAATTCAATATATGCCCCGAAATGATGCTAAACTGAGCTATCCTGATTCTCAGGTATTCCTAAATCGAGAATCGGCGATTCTACTTCTTCGCAAGGTACACAACCTCAGCCTGTGACAGTGCTCGGTTGAAAATCGTCACCTCGTCGATAAGACCGTCCCAATAGCGTGGTTCAGCATATTCTGAATTTGCGCCAATCCATAAGTTGGTGGTGCTTATATCTATGCCGGTTGTACTGGCAGTGCTTGCGTCAACTACCGCGTCCAAATATAGCTTGATAGTAGCGCCATCATACGTTCCGCAGACGTGATGCCATTCATTGAGTGGAACCTCAGTCTGTCCATTGGCTGAGTAGTTAGCCTTATCCCAATAACAAATACCAAAGTGGAAACTTCTCGCGCCAGCATAACTAGAGAGCCTCCATGCGTTTTCACCTTTAACGACGATAGCCGCCCACTGCGTTGGGATCGACGTGATGTTTACCCATGCAGCGACAGTAATTTGACCAGTAATATCAAAAGCCGGATTATTTCCGCAATCGATGTAGTCACCATTACCATCGAAACTCATCGCCGTGCCATAGCCAGTCAGTCCTGCTGCATAAGTTGGGTTACCAACAATAGTCCCATTTAATCCGTTGACGGAGCTGTCATTAGTATTGTTCTCAAATGCGTAATGAGCTACCAGACCTGTGGTACAGGGATCAACCGGGTTCGGCAAGACTACTGGTGGTGGTGGCGGTGGCGGTGGTGGTGGTACTATTACCTCTGGCTCAACTTCAAGCCCGGAAACGAGCTTGTATCCGATGCCGTCATACCAGGTACGTTTGTTGCTGTCACGCGTGTTCGGGTCGTCGTCAGCATAGACTGCTATCTTGGTAGTAAGACCCGTCCTGCCGAGAGGAGCCTGCCACATAATTCGATTCCCGGATGTCGTCACTAACGGCACGGGCGCAGCGAAGTCATTCGCGTCGGCCTTGGTTGCTAGGCCGTTGGGATCATTGGGGAGGAACAGTGGCAATTGGCCCTCGCTGTTGGTCAACGAGGCCCGGAGCCGCCAGGAGCTGTTAGTGTCCCAGAAGTACGCAAACACGTCGTAAATATTCTCCGGGACGTCGACCGTGGTCACGAGCCTCGGGCAATCCTCGGTGTCGTACGGCGCGTTCCTGTAGTCGCCGCAAGACTCGAAGATGCTGGGCCCATTTCCAAAAGCTCGCTTGCGCCACAGACCATCGTCGCCGCTGCCGTTGTTGCCCGGATCGGGGGCTACCAGCACTTCGCCCGTAGTGAGCCTGGTGTTGCCGGTCTCGCCTTCCGTCGCATCAACATAGACGATTTTTGGTACTACGACCTTGTAACCGATACCGTCATACCAAGTTCGGCGATTATGGCTTTGGTGATTGGGGTCGTCATCAATATAAACGTTGATTGTTGTGGTAATACCAGTGGTGCCGAGATATGCCTGCCACAGAGTTCGATTACCTTCGATCATTAGCGGCACAGGCTTAGCAAAATCATTCACATCGGCCACGGTTGCTCCGCCGTTGGGGTCATTGGCGATGAAGAGCGCTGGGTCTTCGATGTTCGTCAAGGAAGCCTGCATACGCCAGCCGTTGGCAGTGGTATCGCTCCAGAAGTAGACATATACATTGTAGTTAAACTCCGGCACATCGACCGATGTCACCAGCCGCGGACAATTTTCCGGATTGGCTGTCTCACCATATGTACCGCCGGACTCGAATATCGTAGCCGAATTGCCAAATGCGCGTCCACGCCAAATGTTATCGCTGCCGTTGTTATCTGGAACGGACTTAAAGACTTCGCCCGATGCCAATTTCGTGTTTCCTGCCTCACCTTCAGAAGCATCGACGTAGATGATCTGCGGTGGCAGGGCCTTGTAACCGATGCCGTCATACCAGGTACGTTTGTTGCTGTCACGCGTGTTCGGGTCGTCGTCAGCATAGACCGCGATCTTGGTAGTAAGACCCGTCCTGCCGAGAGGGACCTGCCACATAATTCGATTCCCGGATGTCGTCACTAACGGAACGGGCGCGTCAAAGTCATTGACGTCGGCCTTGGTTGCTAGGCCGTTGGGATCATTGGGGAGGAACAGCGGCAATTGGCCCTCGCTGTTTTCCAACGAGGCCCGGAGCCGCCAGGAGCTGTTAGTGTCCCAGAAGTACACAAACACTTCGTAATAACCTATCGGCACGTCGACACTGGTCACCAGCCGGGGGCAATCCTCGGTGTCGTACGGCGCGTTCCTGTAGTCGCCGCAAGACTCGAAGATGCTGGGCCCATTTCCAAAAGCTCGCTTGCGCCACAGACCATCGTCGCCGCTGCCATTGTTGCCCGGATCAGGGGCCACCAGCACTTCGCCCGTAACGAGTCTGGTGTTGCCAGTCTCACCATCCGTCGCATCGACGTAGATGATCCTGGCCTGCACACCTGCTGCCAAGAGCAGCACCAAAACAAAAATTAAAGGAAACAATTTTTTACACATAATTTCCTCCTTCAAGAAAGTTAAACTAACTACCCTCGTCGCTTATTTCTCGTCACCCTGGTCACGAGGCACGAACCACGGGCGACGAATTCTCAAAAACTATGCTTGGTTTTCTAACTCTTTCCTTAAGAAACTCTATACTGTATCATGATTAATATGTAAAAACACTTACTTTGCAGAACATAAACTGCTCTGCTTTAGCGGCTTCATACAAGTCGCCCTCATACTTATTAAAAAATTTGTGCCCAGGTTTTCTTTAAGTTTAGAATTAAGAATTGAGAATTAAGAAAATCTTCATTCTGCATTTTAAATTCTCAATTCCTTCATCTAAGGCAGAATTAGCCCGATATCATCAATATACAAAACACCAGAACCACCGCTCTTAGGATTTACTCTATCGCCGACACCAATAGACAGCTTCGTAATAGTCCGCATATTCACGCCGGTAAAGCTCGTTAGTGGAATACTCCACGGCGTCCAGGTGATTAATGTCGTTGCGAGTGGATCTGCATTGTTGACCACTGCGCTATTTCCAGTGCTATCTTGCAGTGCTACGTAAAGCTGCTCAGGAACGTTGTTTACCATGCCGATGTCTTGCGACTTCCAATCGCCACTGACTGCCGGATTAACATTGGAAAATTCTGCCGTGCAAATTGCTCCTGTATTATGGCTCGTCAGGCATAAGCCTACATAGACATCCGCAAGCATGGTCATCTCCACCGGTGTGCCGATCGGTGTCCAGGTGGTCCCGTTAGCTGAATAATCAGCCGAGAACATGTTGCCGTTGCGGCTCAATCTCACCCATTGTGGAGCTGTGATGCCGGCTACCGTAGTTTGCACGCTGGCAGCATCTGCAGTAATACGGCTCTGGAAGTTAACTCCAT
>CAZIED010000129.1:0-2846 GCA_964538525.1 uncultured Pirellulales bacterium
GGGAAATTGGGAAATAAAGACAAAGCGGAAGAGGCCGCACAGGAAAGTTTTGTGCGGGCTTACTTCAAGATGGATAGCTTAAACAAGGCCGATTTGTTTTATTCCTGGCTGCTTGGTATAGCCGACAATGTTGCAAAAGAGCACCAAAGACGTGAGCAAATTAATCGGCAGAGAGAAGCTGTCCGCTCATTCTCGCAAGAGGTACCTAAGCCTGAACTTTCGCAGGATTTTGCCCTTGAGTCGGCAATAGCCGAATTGGATGAGCCGTACCGAAAAATGATTCTGCTTCGATATTACGGCCAGCATTCCTGCAATAAGATTGCTCAGATGCTTGATATGCCTCTCGGAACTGTTACAAAAATGTTGTCACGTGCCTATGCTATGCTGCGGAACTCTTTGCAGTCTGCCATAGCTAATAATGAAGTTTATGAGGTGTAAAAATGAACTGCGCAGAATATAAAGAACTATTAGTAGCTTACATCGAAGGCCTTCTGAGTGAAGCTGAAAAACGTTCGCTACAGGAGCACCTGAAGGATTGTGCCGCGTGCCGGGCGGAGCTAAAAGAAATCAGCGACCTTCAAGGCCGACTGGTCAAGAACGGCAAAACCATCGCACAAAGCAATCTTGAAGATAGTGTGCTGGAGCGAATTATTCGAGAACAGAACGTCAGGCTTAAAACAGCCGAAAAGGCTGGCGCGAGCCTCAGGATAAGGAGAATACTTATGAAAAGTAAGATAGCGAAATTAGCTGCCGCGGCAGCGATAATCATAGTGGCAATTATCGGCGTCAGATACTTCTTTGAAAGTACAGTGACTTTTGCCGATGTAATCAAGCCAATTCTTAACGCCCGTACCGTGGTTTTTGACTTCGTCATTGGCGGTGAAGAAACGGGTTCGGTCATGCACGACATAGTCGCTGGCTCGAAAATCAGAAGAACATTCTCAAATATGGATCCTATCATGATAATCGACCTTGATAGTGCCAAGATGCTCACGCTGGACCCGCCAAGTAAGGGTGCAGCATACGTTAACATAGAAGGTCCTCTTCAAGAAGGAACCAAAAACTTATTAGAATTTGTCCGAAAGGTCATTACCAGCTTGAAGGACCTGCCGGTCCAGGAACTTGGCCAGCGGGACATTGACGGTCGCAAGGCAATCGGCTTTTATGCGGCAGAGAAACCTAATATTGAGCTTACGATATGGGCCGACCCAGAAACGGCAAAGCCGGTACGAATTGAGCTGCTAATGGGACAGTCACTTTACATTCTCAAAAATTTCGAGTTTGATGTGCCGGTAGATGAGACGCTTGTCAGCATGGATGTGCCTGCCGGCTATAAATTGAGCGATAAACAGTTCGATATGACTAATTTTACAGAGCAGGATTTTATAACAGTCCTTCGACTCTGGGTGGAGCATGTGCTCGGCGGTAACTTCCCGCAGAGCTTGAGTGCTGGAGAGCTGATGAGCCAAGTTCCTGCGATAGCAGGGAAAATAGGTCAATTGAACATTTCGGACGAGGAAAAGACACAGCTTGGCATGACCATGGGACGAGGATTAGTGTTCTTTCAACAACTCGACCCGACTGGCGTTACTTGGCACTATGCCGGTAGCGGCGTAAAGCTCGGCGATGCCAGTAAAGCAATATTCTGGTACCAGCCGAAAGGCTCATCAACCTACCGCGTAATTTATGGTGATTTGAGCGTTAAGGATGTTGCACCGACTGATTTGCCGAAATAAGTAGTTGGACGGGATTTACAGGATTATCCTGTTCATCCTGTCTGAAATCTTTAATGTATATTACCAAGGCCGGGCATTTTTGCTCGGCCTTTTTTATTTTGCCGGCCAAATATTTAGCCCCCCAATTTATTGGGGGGTTTAAAGGATTTGCGTATTCCATCAAATTTTTTTGCATTTGGGTATCTCCATGTTCGTCTTTATAATGGTAACAGATAAAGGTGCTAATTGTGGACGATCGTTCGGATGAAATCCTGGTAGCCGAGTCGTGCAAAGGCGACAAGAGCGCGTATGCGGTACTTGTCCAACGGCATTACAGACACGTTTTCGCGGTATGTCTCGGTATGCTCGCAGACGTCCATGACGCCGAAGACGTCGCTCAGGATACTATGTTAAAAGGCCTGCTGAAGATAGCAGAGCTTCGTCAAGGTCAGCAATTCGGCTATTGGATTCTGCGGATAGCAGCGAATCTTTGCATCGATATTCTTCGCAGGCAAAAACGAGTCAAGCTTGCTACAACGGGACATTTGGAACAGCCGCAACAAAAATCGAATGAGAATCACGACCTGCATTTGGCTATCAAACGGCTTCCCGGTGAACTGCGGGTGCCTCTGGTGATGTATTACTTTGAAAATAAAAACGCCAAAGCCATAGCTGAAAAACTTGACATCTCTCACTCGGGAGCTTGTCAGAGAATCAGAACGGCAAGACAACAATTGCATGAACTGCTAACCGAAAAGGCTGTAATATGAGTAGTGAATGTGACAAAATGAAAGATTACATTGCCGACATGGTCACGGGGATTCTGTCGGAAGAAGATCTTAAGATACTAAATCAGCATATCGAGCAATGTCCCGACTGCAGAAACTACATGCAGGCTCTGAAAGAAGAAGATCTGTTACTAAGCAAAATATTCACAAATATTGATGTTGATATGACAAACAGGCAGCAGCGCGTATTAGAAGCTATCGCAAGGTTTCACCTGCCGGAACAAAGAACATCAATTTCAGTTTGGAGAATAATCATGAAAAGTAAGATAATTAAATTAGCAGCCGCCGCGGTGATAATTGTAGCGGCTGGTATAACCCTATATCATTTTGGCACCGGAACACC
>CAZIED010000129.1:2946-6612 GCA_964538525.1 uncultured Pirellulales bacterium
GCAATATTCTGGTACAGGGCGAAAGGCTCAGTGACTTACCGCGTAATCTACGGCGACTTGAGCGTTAAGGATGTCGCAGCGGAAGATTTGCCGAAGTAGATGTGCCGAGAAGAAAAAACGTTTGCCTTCGAGGCCCCTGCATCTTCTTGTCGAAGACAAGAGCAGGGGCTTTTTTGTGCTTACAACAAAATCGGAACCGATTTCCGACAGAAACGCACAACGCACCACGCATGATGGCCAATTTGCATTTTGCCAAACCATTAATATATTATATTAGGAAGCGCCGGTGAAATGGTGAAACGGTGAAACGGTCCACCGTTAAACCGTTAAACCGTCAAACCGTTAAACCGTTAATGGTTTGTGACTAATCACAAATCACTAATCAATGGGGGGAGTGTGTATGAGTGAAGTAACAATGCTCTGCGGAAACGAGGTCGAAGAAACCTTGCGGACTGCTGCCGAAAAAAAATTCCCCGCTATCTTGTCATACCTGACAAACGACAAATGGCTTGTGGCAAAAGTACAGGTTGTGGGCCTTGCGGGCGATAAACTTGCCGTACAAAGGTCTGAAACGGGGGAAAAACCTCGTCCTATAAATATTCAGGTCAATCAACCGGTCGGCGTATCCTTAAAATATCCGGAGGGCAAATTAGTTTTCGATACAACTGTTTTTTCCCTTGAGCCGACATCTGACCAGAATTGCCGCCTCGGCAGCGGAAACATTATTCTTGCCAGGCCCGACCACTGCAATCTGTTTCAGAGACGCAGCTACTTTCGGGTTAACGTACCTGAATCGCTGAATGTAAAGGTGACGCTATGGCATAGACAGGGCTCAGGGGCCGGGGATCGGGGGTCAGACGACATACGAGCTACTAGCAATGAGCAACGAAATTATTTCCAGGGTAAACTCGTCGATATCTCCGCAGGCGGCGCACAGATTATGGTGCCGTATCAGGATGCCGACGGTCCAGAAAACAGAATACAGAATACAGAATACAAAATACAAAATTCTGACTCCCGTCTCTTCAAGAAAGGACAATATATCGGCATGCGATTTACGCCGATGCCTTATGAAATGCCGATAGTGATCAATGCCCAGATCAGGCATATACTGCCATCGGAAGATAAGACAAGGATTTATCTGGGCGTGCAAATCGTCGGATTGGAGGCCAGCTTCGAGGGCCATCAGATTCTTATACGCCTCGCAGAGGTCGTGCAGCGGTACCATCAATTAAATCTTTCCGGCGTCAAAGAGCCTGAAATGCCAAACAGAACTTTCACTAAGGAAAAAACCATTAGGAAAAAGCCATTGCCGCTGCTTTGCCTGTAAAAAAGAGCACAAGAGCGTAAGACTTATGCACTTATGCCTTATGCTCCTGTGCTCTTATATGCCTTCTACCGGTCAGATAGCGTCGCCGGAGCGTGGTATTTCAACATCCTCAGAAGAGGCCATATCTTTACTGGCTGGGGACTCGGCTGATAGAGCCGGATAATCCTTTTTGCGAATTATTTTATAATAGAGCCACTTCAGGAAACTGCCGGCTGCAAATGAACAGAAAATCAGTGCCAATGCCGCCTGCGGTCTCCATGTAACAAGCGACATCAGCAGTATCAACCTGAAAAGATGTGCGAAAGGTTTTTTACCCTTTAGGTACTGATTCAAGACATGCGGGTAGCGAATCCTGCTGACCATTAAGACTGCAACAGCCAGCGTCAGGAAAGGAAGGGCGTATGTGATTATCTTGAAATCGGGCAGCTCTTCCTGCTGAAAGATGACAATGCTGACAATTACTCCCGCCGCGGCAGGACTTGGAAGACCTGTAAAAACCATGTGCGCAGATTCATCCTCCTCATTTTCCACGTTGAATCGCGCCAGCCGGATAACGGTACAACTGATGTAAGCAGCCGCCGTCAGCCAGACGAAACGATGCAGAAAATCTTCTAAGATAGAATTAAGGCCGGCAGATGCGGCGATTGTACGGTCAAAGATTTGAAGCATTAAAAACGCCGGCGCCACGCCGAAGCTGATTACATCGCACAGGCTGTCGAGCTGGCCGCCGAAGCTGGAGGTACTCTTGTTCATTCGTGCCAGCCGGCCGTCGAGCATATCGGCTATCATGGCTATCAGCACCATGTAGCCGGCCATAGCAAAGTACGGAAGCTGTAGTCTGTGGTAGGAGAATCCGCCGTCGTTGACAGCGCCTTTACTGGCTAATACAATCGCTGCGAAACCGCATACGCCGTTCAAAATGGTTATCAGCGAGGGCAGAACCGTGATGTACTTCAACTTGTGTTTTTTAATACGCCTCAAGTCCGCTGCGGCGAACTCGTTAGCAACCTTCGTTCTTAATCTTTTCATTATTCGTCTTTCGTACTTCATATTTAACTATCGGCGTAAGACCTGCTTTGACCTTATCGCCCACCCGGATCAGGCACTTAGGCCCCCAAGGATATTCTCGGCTATTCGGACTCAAAGGCACATATAATTCTGTTCTCGAGCCGAATTTTATCATTCCAAATTTTTCGCCGCTGCTTAACTGCTGCCCTGCTTTTATCCGACATACGATTCTGCGAGCGATACTGCCGCTTATCTGGCGGACGATGAGCTTGTCTTTGGGATTATCGGTTCTTATAAGGTGCAATTCATTTGATTCGTTAACCCGGCCGGCTTCCGGATTTGAAGCGACCTTGTGGCTGCCGGGCTTATAAGATATTTTCTCTACTTTCACATTACAGGGAGAACGATTGATGTGGGCGTTGAATATGCTCAAAAAGATTCCGACCCGAAGAGCCTCGCCTCCGATAAAATTATCCTCATTTACAGTTTCGACATCCATTACCTGGCCGTCGGCAGGTGCCAATAAGATATTTACGTCCGATGGGCAGAGGCGGTGCGGGTCACGGAAAAACGACAAAACCCATATCAATAAAGCTGCCGGGACCAGCTCTCCCAGAATGACGGCCCAGGCAGGCAGAAATATAATACCTATAAGCAGGTATATAACCATAATCGCAAGCAGCACCATCGGTAAAACAACCACCTGCGGCCACCCGAAACTCGTCAGCGGAATTCTCATAAAAAAGCTAAAAACTTAAATCTAAAAATGCTTTGTAGAAAAGACTAATTGTCATTTCGACCGGAGCCTCCGTGTCTTCTGTCGAAGACAGAAACGGGGGCGAAGTGGAGAAATCTACTAATAACAGATTTCTCGACTCGCCTTCGGCTCGCTCGAAATGACAAGATACATTGTTTTATACAGAGCAATCTAAAAACTAAAAATTATGGAATTCAACAGTTTTACGCTTTTAGTTCTACATTTTACATTTTTCTGGTGTGTGGTCAATTAATAAAAAAGGCCGACTCTTTCGGAATCGGCCCTTTAGAAGGAGGGTAAAGGAACTTACTATCGCATCAAAATCCTTTCGATGCGTTTAGTTTTGGTGTGACCCTCATTATTATAGATGCACGGAAACACAAAAAAATTCCAAAAATTCTCAAATTTCTGCAAAAATATTTCTTACATATGAAAAATCTACGTGAAGAGCCTTTACTTTGAAGGGTATAGGGAAATCAGGTTATCAAGATAATTGGTCATAGGATTTTTCTGGTCTCCTATTTTCATAATTTCCAGCATCTTGATTTCCTGATAACTGGATTTCCTGTTT
>CAZIED010000130.1:0-6610 GCA_964538525.1 uncultured Pirellulales bacterium
AAGGCAAGACAAAAAACGTAGCACGCCTGCCCCGAGCTATGTCGAGGGATCGCTAGGATGGAGCACTTAATAGCAACCTATTTCTTGGTGAATCTGACGTCAGGTAGTCCTTTTAAGTCGGCGTCTTGTGTCCAGAGGGTAGCGCTATAAGCTCGTGCTGTGGCAAGAATCAGGCTATCGGCCATAGGCAATTTCAGCTCCGCGCTAAGCTGGGCAGCATCCATTGCAATAGGCGAGGTAACATCCACAACACCGGCTTGCTGCATCAGAGCAACGGCCTGTAAAGCAGCATCCTCGCCCCGCTGCTGGAGAATCCTTTTAAAGACCTCATAGATATTGACAGTCGAAACAATGAGGTTCTCGGTGTCCTCAAGAGCCGATGCAAAAAACTTGGCGTTTCGGCCATTGGCAAAATACTCCAGCCAGCCCGAAGAATCCACGAGATTCATATCCGATCCTTCTGACGCTGGACGTCCGTCTTAATGCCCTTGAGGAATCCTCTCATGCTCTTGATATTCTGTAACAGGACGAACTCAATACGGTCCGAGAACTGAAGAATCTGCAGCTTCTGTCCGGGTTGAATACACAGCCTATCCCGCACCGCCTTCGGGATAACCACCTGAAACTTCGGCGAAACTGTTACCGTCACCATAAGCCAATTCCTTATTTAAGTGCGCTTTACACTATACTATATCGATCATAATACCGTATGTCAATATTAAAAAAGTCTTTTTCGACAATTTCAAACTATAATAGTATTATAATAGTCTAAAGAATTGTTCAAAGTGATAAAATATTGTCTATGGGAAAAGCCTCTTGCAATATTCGAATAGGAACATCGGGTTGGCATTATGACCATTGGGTAGGGCCGTTTTATCCAGCCGACCTGCCAAAGGGTAAATGGTTTGAGTTTTACGCTCAGCATTTCGACACTGTGGAAATAAACAACACCTTCTATCATCAGCCAAAACCGCAGACGTTCAAAAATTGGCGCGAGCAGGCCCTAAAAAATTTTCTCTTTACCGTAAAGGCCAATCGATTTATTACTCACATCAAAAAGCTCAAGGATATTGAAGAACCGCTTGAGAGGTTTTTTGAGGGTGCTAAATTGTTAAAAACAAATCTTGGACCGATTTTGTATCAGTTGCCGCCAAGTATGCACAAAGACCTTGACCGGCTGGAAAGTTTTATAAAATGTATTCCCAAAAAGCATATCAGCGTATTTGAATTTCGGCACACCAGTTGGTTCTCAGATGACACTTATGAATTGCTCAATAAATTCGGAGTCGGTTTTTGCATTCACGATTTGGTAAGTGTCCCCAGCCCTCGCATAATAACAGGTGACATCATTTACATACGTTTTCACGGCACGACCGGCAGATACCAAGGTAACTACACCAAAGCCTCCTTAAAAAACTGGGCCAAATGGATAAATGAAAATATCAAAGAAGTTCATAGCGTGTACGCTTATTTCAACAACGATGTTAGCGGCCACGCCATTAGTAATGCAAAGACCTTGAAAGAGCAATTCAGTGCCTTGTGACTTGTAGATCGGGGTTCGTGACTTATATTGCGTTGTGTTTTTGGTCTCTGTCATTCCCGCTATTGCAGCGACTTGCTGAAGGACTTATAATCTTAACGCATACATTTAGTCAAATACTTTCGCCGTATGCGTGTGTATAACATAAACAACGTTACAATAAGGAATACGATATGCAATTGAATCGTCGCCATTTTTTTGAATTAACAGCCGGCACAGGTTTATTGTCAATCCTGCAAGGCTGTCAATTATCCCCAAACAAGCCACAAACCGTGTCGAACAGTTCCAAGGTCACTTTGGAGGAGCTGGAGAAAGCCACTGAAGCACCTGTGTTGCAATTGGATGGTATCAGCTCGCCGCTATTAATCAAGTCTATTGAATTGCTACAAAAAGGGCAAGAGTACTTTGTGCTCACCAGGTCCAAAGAAGGTGCAGAAGGCATTGCCGTGACCAATGAAAGGGCAGAATATCTGTATCCGATACTGAACAAGCTGGTTATTCCCTACTTCATCGGCAAAGATGCCTGCGACCTCGAATCGCACCTATTCGAGGTGTACAGGTATCGCAGCAATTACAAGCTCCAGGGCCTGGCACTATGGTGTCCTCTGGCATGGGTAGAGTTCGCCCTCCTGGACATGATGGGCAGGATAGCCGGCAAATCTATCGGGCAGCTCCTTGGAAGCGTTATCCGGCAGGAAGTTCCCTTCTACGTGGCGAGCGGACGACGTGACACAACGCCGGAACAAGAAGTAGAATACCTCATGAAATTGATTGAGGAAACGGGTGCCAAAGCCGTCAAGTTCAGGGTCGGCGGACGTATGAGCAAGAACGCAGATGCCATGCCCGGAAGGACCGAGAGACTAATTCCTCTTGCCCGTAAAACCCTGGGCGATGGGATCGCTATCCATGCTGATGCCAACAGCTCTTATGACCCGACGAAAGCCATTGAAGTCGGAAGGATGCTGGAAGACATCAATGCAGTCTATTTCGAGGAGCCTTGTCCTTTCGATCACTTGGAAGACACAAAGCAGGTGGCCGACGCCTTGACAATTCCTATTGCCGGAGGTGAGCAGGAATCCAGTCAGCATCGCTTCCGTTGGATGATTTACAATCGCGGCGTGGATATTGTCCAGCCGGATCTCCATTATTATGGCGGGTTTATCCGCACCACGCGTGTGGCACGTATGGCCGCCCTTGCAGGAATGCCGAGCACACTCCACATTTCAGGCGGCTTTGGATTCGTCTATATGTTGCATTTCGCCTCCTATATACCCAATCTTGGCCGGTACCAGGAATACAAGATGGGCATCGAGAGATACAGCAAATTGTTTGACCCACCTTTGGAAATCAGAAACGGCGCCATTACTGTTCCTAAAGGGCCCGGCGTAGGTATTACGGATATAGGGGACCTATTGAAAGATGCAAAACAGGTGATGTAAGACGAATCGAACTTCGTCAAGCATTAAAAGCTGCCAAATGCATCCAAGACTAATTTTAAAAAGGACAAAAAAGCCCCTGCGTAGGCGAGAACGAGTGTATCACTTTATTTTCGATTTCCTTGAGCTTTATTTGAAATACTCGTCTTCTGCCTGACAGGGGCTAAAATAATGTGGCTCTTTCCTTTTTCCTTCTTAGCTCTCCTCTACGCTGTCAGCAGTATTACGATCTGACTTGTATATAAATTCTATTGAGTGACAACGTAAGCTCAAGCTAATATGGCCGGATTGGTCATTCTCCAGAGCCACTTCAACTTCCAACCTTCTTCAAAGCTTTGCATCGGCATATTCCCTTCTCGTTCTTTAATTTTTTTCATGCTTCAAAAGCCGATAATAAAAGTCTGTTTAACAGGCGCAAACACACTATGATTCCATGAGCATCTCACTCCTTCTTCACTACCCCCAAACACCAGATTAACAACTTGACTATCTTTTCCCACGCGTGACAATTACCCCCAATTAGCCCCGATAACATAGAATTTTTTACGGTAAAAAATTCTTCTTACCCAGATTAAAAACTTTACGATAACTATAAAAGCACGTTCAAATCCTTTTCGATTGCGTATTGGCGGACGGATTTGATTTCTTGCGGAGTAGGTCTTCGGTTTATTTTGGGCTGTGTTGATGCTTTGTAGCAGGGATGGTACTGATCCATTACGTTGATTGTAGTTTTTGAACTAATGTGCTCAGCTAAAAAGTCTATAATCACAAAGCTGCCGGCCAAGTTCTCCGGCAAAACCAAGTGCCTTACCAAAAGGCCGCGTGTAGCTAAACCTTTTTCTGTCTGCAAATCACCGACTTGGCGGTGCATCTCTTTTACAGCATCACAATTTACCTGCGGATAATCCGGCGCCGAAGATAATTCCTGGGCAACTTGAGAATCCGAATATTTCATATCCGGCATATAGATATCTATGTAGCCCTCAAGTAATTTGAGCGTTTCAACCAAATCGTAACCGCCGGAATTGTAAACTATCGGCAACATAAGACCACTCTTTCTGGCTAATTCAATCGCTGCTGCAATTGCTGGAGCAACATGCGTTGGAGTAACTAAATTTATATTGCTGCAGCCGTAATCTTGCAATTCGAGCATAGATTGAGCCAACTGCTCGATAGTCACTTGACGACCATGACGGTAATGGCTGATATCGTAATTTTGACAGAAGATACAGCCGAGATTGCAACCTGCAAAAAATATCGTGCCAGACCCACCCCTGCCGACAAGGACGCTTTCTTCGCCAAAATGCGGCCCCACTGAGCTAACCACCGGTAAACAAGAGATGCCGCAAAAGCCTAATTCGCCTTTGCTGCGATAAACCTTGCACTTTCGCGGACAAAGGACG
This sequence comes from uncultured Pirellulales bacterium, assembly GCA_964538525.1. GTDB lineage: Bacteria > Planctomycetota > Phycisphaerae > Sedimentisphaerales > Anaerobacaceae > CAZIED01. The sequence goes on from CAZIED010000130.1 coordinate 4,380, forward strand.
CATGGATTCATCAGCTCCCACAACTGTCGAACAATCTGGCTAAAAGAATCAAGTCCGGTTGTCATATCCCTCTGTTCGTATAGTTAATAACCTAAATGACGATTTTTCACAATTATAGCACTATCTGTTAGTTTAACAATTGTTCAGGCCGCTCATCAAAAAACGCCAAAAATTGCTTGAATTTCAGCCTTTTCTTTGGTAGCATAAATTAAATAGGATTGGTTCCCTACAAACAAAGACTGATTCTAAGAAAGGGAAATATTTATGAGTAAACAAAAAGCTTTTACATTGATCGAACTTTTAGTTGTGATAGCTATTATTGCACTACTGATGGCTATTATGATGCCGGCTCTGAGTCGCGTAAAAAATCAGGCACGGTCCGTTATGTGCCAGGCGAGATTGAGAGAGTGGGGCGTGCTCCACAAGTTATATACAGACGACAATAGCGGCTATTTCTATCGAGGCTGGGACGTAGGCGAGACTACACTATGGATGAACGCCATGCGGCCGTACTATAGAGACAACTGGGACATGCTGCTATGCCCAACAGCCAGCAGGATTGTGGGAAGTTCCAACGACTGGGGCACTTTCAAGGCTGCCTATCGCACCATCGCCATTCCTGGTGGAGGGACGTATCGTTATGTCTTCAGCTATAGCGAAAACTCCTGGATCAACTATATGACTGGTGACCGTGGCGATCGTAAAAGGGATTGGTTTTGGAAAAATGTCCTGACAGTTAAAAACGCAAATACAGTACCAGTGTTTGGTGACTCTACATGGCATGATGCATGGCCACTTGATACTGACACGCCCATGGCAAAACCGGATGACTTCGGGTACGGCGACAAAGGCACAACAGGAGAAATTAATCACTTTGTCATCAATAGACACAACGGATTTATTAATCTTCTCTTTATGGATTGGTCTGCAAGGCATGTCGGCCTCAAGGAAAATTGGACGTTGAAGTGGCATCGTGCGTTTAACACAGCAGGTTCATGGACCAAAGCCGGCGGTATGCAGCCAGATGACTGGCCGGTATGGCTGCGAAGATTTAAAGATTACTGAATTAGCAGTCTCTGCACCATGTACGAGGGTTGTAATATTACAGCTCAAAGCCCGCGATTTGTGCCCCACAATCTGGACAACGGGAATCCTTTACAAGATTGGCAACTATACTGAAGCCGACACGCTCAATTAACATCTTGCCGCATTTGTAACAAAATGTATTTTCTGTTTTTGCTCCAGGCACATTACCGAGATAGACATAATGTAATCCTGCCGATTTTCCTATTCTGTATGCACGCTCAAGACTGCTTACGGGTGTCGGCTCGGCATCCAGATATTTATACTGCGGATGGAATCTGCTGATATGCCAGGGGACATCGGGACCAGCTTTGGTTACAAGAAACTCTGCAAGCTTTTTCAATTCATCCTCAGAATCGTTTTCGCCCGGCAAAAGCAAAGTTGTAATCTCCTGCCATATCTTTGTTTCTTTAGCGATATAGCTAATCGTTTCGAGCACCGGCTGCAACTTTGCTTTGCACAGCCGCTTATAATAATCTTCGCTGAACGCTTTTAAATCAACATTTATACCATCCAGCCAGCTGCTGGCAAAGTCGATTGCTTCACGTGTCATATAGCCATTACTGACGAAAACATTCGCAAGGCCGTGCTCTTTGGCCAGATGTCCGCAATCTGCGCATAGCTCCATAAAAATCGTTGGCTCGGTATAAGTATAAGCGATGCTCTTACAATTGTAGCGGACGGCTGCCTCGACTATCTGCTGCGGACTTATCGCCTGTCCATCGATACGCCCTTCCTCAACGGCTGCCTGGCTGATGTGCCAGTTCTGACAGAATTCACATCGGAAATTACAACCGACGCAGGCGATGGAAAAACTGCGGCTGCCCGGCTGAAAATGAAACAAAGGCTTCTTTTCGATAGGGTCGGGATTGGCTGCGCAGACTTTGTAATAGTTCAGCGAATACAATGTTCCATCTATATTCTTACGGACGCAACATCGGCCAAATTTGCCATTATTAATCAGACATCGCCAGTTGCACAGTTTACATTGAACCTTTTTGTCCCCTGCTGTTTCCCACAACACCGCCTGTTTCAAATAATTTTCCGCCGAGTCCATACCGGATTCTCCAAAATCAATTTTACTTTGCATATTTCAATATATAGAATAATCTTATTGAAAGCAATCGTTATGTACGTTTAGCCGTCGC
>CAZIED010000131.1:0-6569 GCA_964538525.1 uncultured Pirellulales bacterium
TGCAATGGAGCGGAATTGAATATACTCGTAGAACTGTTATCGGATACACATCAGATAATGCATAAACCTTACCATCGTCACCTCTGGCTTTGGCTGCTTTGGTGGTTAACTATGGACAGTGGGGCTGTTGAAAAAATCTAAGGTTTCATGTTTTTCTCGGCAGCCCTCCGCCACTTATTTCTTGCTTGGAAGTTACTCGTCCAGTGGGCTGGCTGGAAATCTGGGGACACCGTAGAATGGCGGTTCATATTCATTTCTGCATTTTTACTTTCAGGTGCTTTCACTACCTGTCAATAACATATAGAGAACGCTATCGCGTGTAACGTATGTTGCTAAAACCTATCAATGATGTGAGTGATAATCACTATATGGCAATACCATCTAGTGGTTTGTAACAGATCAAATAATGGGTAAAATTCTGAGTCCTTCGGTTATGGAAATAATCTCCCCTAAAAGATCTGGGGACACCATACCTATTTTATTTGCGCCAGGCATGTTGCCGCCTTAAACATTCCGACGGGTATCCCTTTGGTCTATGAGTTGAATGAACAACTCAAGGTAAAGACTTGCTATTATTTATTTGGCGGATGAGGACAAAGTTAAAAAGGCAACAGCCGCAGTGGCATCGTAATTGAGCGGTTCGCCAAAATAAGCCAAGATATCAAATCTGACGCCAGCTCACCGGTTGTTTGTCGAGCTCGAGAAGTTCCGCTCGATAAATCTTCCATTTCTTATCGGGTTGTTTTTGCAGATATAGGGTTACCTTTATCAGAAAAAGTTGCTTGTAATTCGCAGCGACGTAGCTTGCCTTATCAAATTTGGTGAGCGCTGTAAGGGTGGCGATGGCCTGCAGGGGTGACATTTCTATTTGTAAATCGGTCTTTGTTGTTTTCTCGATGGGCGATCGCGACAATTCATTTTTACAATGGCTCATCAGGCTCGCTTTGGTATTGTGATAAGAATCGCTGTAGTTGTCGGCAATAATAGATTCGATTGCGCTATAATCTTCCTGTTCGACCGCTTTCATGCCGGCTTTAATTACGGCCTTGATTTTCTCCAAATCAGTTTGGACTGCAAAGTCTAATCCAAAAGCGCTCGCAGCCAGAAATAACGGCAGCAACCATTGCCATCGGCGTCGTTTTTCTGGAAAAATGCTGCGGAATGTAAGTAACCCGAATAAAATAAGGATTGCTATACCTAACAAAGTCCATGGCTCGTCAAAAATATTGAGCATGTCTTATTGCTTTGCTTGATTATCTATGGGACTTACATGGAAATCCGTTATACATAAAGTCGTAGTCAGTAAATTCATCTGCTGGAGGCGTCATATAAAACGTGAACTTCATTGGCTCATACATACCTATTTTACACCAGTCAATGAGACTCTTATCATTCCATCTATGCATCTCTGAATGGCCATCGGCAAAACCCAAAGCTGTTTGTTGATTATGCCACATTGCTATCGGATCGATCCATTGCTTCGGGTTGAAATGAATCTGCCAGGAGCCAACATTCGAACCTCTGGGATCGATATCCTCAAGAAATATATACTTCAAGGCAGGATTTTTTATATCACCATATTTCTTGGCCGGAACATGGTCTCCCGGCCAGTTTTCACCGTTTGCACCATTGGCGATGGAATAGCTTCGAAATGCGGTTTGCCTTGGGTCTTTCAGTCTATTATCGTCGGGGCAGCGGTACACATTAACCTGGTCGCCGACATAACGGAACAGTGCGCCTGTTTTTATCGCCGTGGTCTTTTCATCCTGAACAGTGCTGCCCGTTGTGGGATGAACCCATGCCTGTGCTTCATTGTTTATCATGGCGCCGACCAGCTTTTGATCATTATCATCTTTGTACATCGTCCATGCGAACGATAGGGTTCTTATATTACTCGTGCACTGGATACGACGGCCCTGGTCTCTGGCTGCTCTTAAAGCTGGCATAAGAATTGCCATCAAAATAGCAATAATTGCAATTACTACCAATAACTCAATTAATGTAAAGGCTTTTGTTCTCATATTCGCACTCCTATTATGTTGATTTTCTAATAATCAGTTCTGTTTTGATCACTTCTACTCTCGGTGCTATTTCATGTTCTGGATTCTCAAGCCGTTTCAAAAGCATACTGGCCGCAGCCTTACCAAGCTCGTAAGGAGATTGGAGGACCGTTGTAAGCGGCGGATCGAGGTAAGACGACAAAGTATTATTTCCAAAACCGACTAAAGCTATATCTCTTGGAATATTTAAGCCTTTTCGTTTGATTTCATGGTATGCACCGAGCGCGACTGGGTCATTCACGGCAAATATTGCATCGGGCATCTTATGATTTGATAACAATCTTCGCATGGCTTTAGCCCCATAATCCTCTTGCAAGCCACCGTAAATGATCATTTCATGGCGGATAGCGATCCCATTCCGCTTTAGCTCATCTACGTATCCTCTGCACCGGTCTCTGCCGATAGATGTATTTTTAGGTCCAGCTATGTGAGCAATTCTCTTGTATCCGGATTGGACCAGATGCCGAACGGCTTTCACGGCTCCTCCATAGTCATCAACGACCACTTTGTCAGATTCGATATCTTCGCAGACCCGGTCAAAGAAAACCAAAGGAATTCCCTGTTTTTGGAGAGCTTTGAAATGTGCTCCGGATGTTGTTGTCTGTGCTACGGAGACCAGCACACCAGCAACCCTGTTGGAAATCAGAGTACGGACATGGATAGCTTCCCGCTCGGAGTTTTCATTGGATTGACAAACAACTATATTAAACTCCCGCCCATAAGCCATTTCTTCAATGCCGCTGATAACGGAGGAAAAGAAATCGTTCTTGATTGAAGGCACGATGACTCCAAGGGTAGAGGACTCCTGATTCTTTAGGCTCTTGGCGATTGAGTTTGGGTGATAGTCTAATGCTTTTGCAAGTGAAATGACACGGCCCTTTGTCTCAGTACTAATGTCTGGATGGCCACTTAGTGCTTTTGAGACCGTTGTGTAGTGCAAGTTCAATCTATTAGCGATATCTTTTACTGTTACCTGTCTGGTTATCATTTTAGAACCAATTTTGGCATTAGTGTATATTTCACACGTTTGATATAATATTAGAATTATCAAATATTGGCATTCAGGTCAAGAAAATTCTTAACCATTTTGGTATAAGATTTGCGCAAAAACAATCGGGGCCTATATGGAATCACTAATCATAGGCCCCGAATAATCGCGATCCACTGCACATGTCTTTAAGACAAGTCAAATCCGGTCTTAAACCTATGGAAGTTTTAACCCAATATCATCAATGTACAAATCGCCTGCGCCTCCAGGCTGTGTAGCAGCCCTATCGCCAACACCAATGGATAGCTTTTGTATAGACTGCAAATTTACGCCAGTAAAGTTTGTCAACGGAATATTCCACTGCGTCCAGGTGGTTTTGGTCGTCGCAGAAGGATTAGAATACTTTACCACCGCACTCTGGCCAGCGCTGTCTTGTAGAGCCACATAAAGGGGCTGCGGAGAATTAGCCTTTATGCCGATATCCTGGGACTGCCAATCGCCTGTAACAGTGCCGGTTATGCTAACATCAGAGAACTCGGCTGTACAGGTTGCATTGACGTTACGGCTGGTCAGGCATAAGCCTACATAGACATCCGCAGACATCTGTATCTCCTGTGGCGTACCCAACGCCGTCCATGTAGTTCCATTAGTTGAATACTGGGCCGTAAATGTGTTCCCACTGCGACTTAATCTCACCCATACCGGAGTGGCTACACCGGTTTTTGAAGTTGATGTGGTGTTACCACCTGTTGTAGTACGACGCACGAAGTAAACTCTGCTGCTTGGACAAGCAACCGTCGAGAAATGTTTAGAACCTGCATCTAACGACTCTCGCATCATCACTCCAGCCTTGGCCAAGGAGTCGGTGTTAGTAATGCTGAGAACCTTTGCTGTTACGATACCATTGCCGGAGAGTTTTTTATAGGCAAAGTGAAGCTGGTCAGCCGTACCGCCTATATCCGTACCTACAGCGGTCATCTTAATTGGTGGACCTGCTGTGAAGCTGCCTATATAGCCTTGAATGCCTCTGAACCAAAGCGTCAGAGAATTAGCACCTTTCCGTGTAAAATCTTGGGCATCGGTCCACTGTCGGTCAGCCTCAGAATAAAGCGATGTTCCGCTCTTTTCAAAGTTGGTACCTTCGTTGACAGTACCATCGTTGTCGTAACGCATATACATGGCTTGACGGCCGCCATGAACAATATCTTGCTCGGCATACGGAGGCTCAAAGTAACCAACAGTCATGCCGGTACTATTCACAAAGTAGTCTGTCCAGACATTGTAAATCACATTATTGACATCGTTATAGTATTCAAAGTCATCCACGACAAGATATGGGACTGTCATAAAGCTCCAGACTCTACCGACGCTGATAGTCCCATCTGTATTTATCTCATCGACCCGCCAGTAGTAAGTCTGGCCAGGTTCAACACCTTCGGGTGCCATATAATTATTGGGATCGTATCGGCCTCGATATATGCCTGTCGTATCGGATATATCGGCACTTTCTACAGCCAGAGGATTAGTTCCTAAGTACACATCGTGCTGAACTGCCTTTTCACCGGGCGTCCAGGTAATGGGCAACGCCTTTTCTATATCTATTACTGTTTTATTGGCCGGCGTCGGTTTCCGAGCAGGTAGCGGGTCACCTTTCATGACCTCGGAAATCTCTTGCTGTGTCAGTGCATAGTTGTATATTCGAAAATCATCCAGAGAAGCGTCTAAGTATGCTTGTGCACCCCATTGCGACCTGCCGATCCAGTTGTTGGCAGTTTTACCAAGGTCTGACGGCAGGAGCTGCGTCGGACCGCTGGCGATACTCTCACCGTCGAGGTAAAGCTGCACATTCATGGTTGCACTGTTTATCACAAGGGCCACGTGGTGCCATCCAGTTGGCAGTGTAGGGGCATTAATTTGAGACACAACGTTCCCAGTGTTCGAATTTATAGTAAAATTCATGTTTGTGCCGGTGTCAGGCGTCAGGTACATATATCCAGCTTCAGAACTATTTCCGAAATCAAATATTCGCTGTTGTGTACCTCCTGCGCCTGAGAAGTCTATCCAGGTCATTATAGTTATGCTATCACACGCAGCTATAGTCGAACCTATAGGAAGTTGTATAATATCATCAAATCCATCAAATTCTATTGCATCTCCATCATAGCCGGGGACTGACTTTGCACCGCCAAATACAGTTCCGTGCTGGTTCAGGCCTGACCAGTCAATCGCCTTGCCAGGACCTTCATCGAACTTCCACCAGCCGACAAGATTAGGATCGGTAATAGGTATGATTGGTATTGTCTTAAAGTGCCAGAGATCGCCTGCAATGGTAACAGAACCAGGCTGTATCTGGTCAACACGCCAGTAATAATACTGGTCATTGGCAAGACCTGTTTTGTTATAGCTATAACGTGACAGTCCTGTATGACTTATGGTTGTCTCTAACGTTAATGAATCCGGGCTGGTACCGAAGTACAATTTACTTTCACTCGCCTTACTACCGGGATTCCAGCTAAGGGTTGTGTATGGATCGGTGAAAACAGCAACCTCATGATTATAAGGTGAAGGATCCCAGGCCTTGCTCGGTGCAACTTTAAAACTCCATATATCACCTGCCCAGGTATCTGGTTCATTTACCTCATCAATACGCCAGTAATAGGTTTGGCCAACCGTAAGAGACGAAATTTTATAACTGGGCTCGGTCACGATACCCTTGTATGTGCCAGCAGTTCTTTCAGCCACATCGTCGTAATTGTCACCGAAGTAAACAACGTGTTTGGCTGCGCGCAGTCCCGGCACCCAGGTAAGGTTCGGATTCTGAGATACATTGTCCGCAGCATTTGCTGGATTCGGGGCAGACGCCTTCAATGGTGCCTCTGCAATAAGCTCAACAATAAATACACGGTCACCTGGAGCTATGGTGTATGTATTGCTAGGTTTACCGGCGGCTCCGGTCACATAAGCAGTGCCTGCTGGATAGGGATTGCCGTTCGCAGCAGTATCTTTAATGCCGAGTGTCTCAAAGTGACCGCCACTTGCAGCAGTCATATCAACGCCGTATGTTACACCGGGACCGACAGGGATTGGTGTATCAAAGACAGCGTGAACCCATGTGCCTGTCCCATTTGGACTTGGGCCACCGCCTATATTATTCGGTTCTGAACCTTCTACCAGGTATGTCTCACTTCTCATAATAAAATCTTCGGTACCCGAAGCAGGTGGAAATGTTACGCGGGCTGTTAGCGTGGTGCCAGCCGTCAAATTCCAATATGTTTGATTAGTGTTCTCAGTGTATCCGCAATGCTGATACCAAAAACCTGTAATCTGGTATACAGGCTCGCTGTCGCCTGTAACAAAGAATTGTCCCTGACCACCACGGTCCATTGCCACATAAGTCGTTGCATCGTTGGTAGCACCATCTATCGAAGTCGTTCCTACGTTATCACTATCTTTTGTTGCGCCGATGAAGTTATATACATCATGCGGGCCAGGCGTTGGTGCTGTTGTTTGAAAGCTGACTG
>CAZIED010000132.1:0-6546 GCA_964538525.1 uncultured Pirellulales bacterium
GGCAGTGCCCGTGTAAGTATAAAAATTCGTTCTTCAATTGAGCTATCAATTTCCTGGCACCAGCTTTTTCCTTCTCTGAGGAATCGACCGTAAAAACACTGAATACATTTTATCAACATTCGATTCGACGGAGTCCGCAAAGAACATAAAAAAACTCCCGATGGTTCGTGTATTTTCGATCTAATTGTCAAGCACTATAACTGGCTGCACGAAAAGTACCACGAATGAAAATTGAGCAGTGAATAATGAAATACCTTTAACGCTTTACGAGCCACTAATTCGAGTATTGAATCTCAATAGAACGTGCAATTTGCGTGCCAAAATCGCTTGACTTTTTATGACGACTATATCTATCCAGAATAAGGTGTTTATTTTTGCTTAAAAGACGTTATTTTCTGATAAATTTTGATTAAAAAGTGCAAAGCTTTGCAAATTTCTGCTAATTTTTGAAAATTTTTGTGCTTTTGCTCTTTTGCACTTATGTGCTTATACCTTATGTATTTATAAAAATTTTGACCCGAAGTCTTAAAAACCTAAATTGTCCATTCCCCAACGATAAAAATTGCGAAAAGCACGCTACTCAAATATTCGATTGACCAGCTTTACCTTCGTTGGTACTCTATCGAAAACTTTTAATCAAGGGAGTCTAATTGTGGAACTACCTTGGCCAATGAAATTGAGAATCGCTGCTGTAGCAGCATTGGGTGTATTATTATTAGGTATCTGGGCCTGGCCAATCGCAGCACCTATTGACCCGTTCGGGCCTGTAAGAGCTGCTAACGTAAGTCTTGGCGGCGCAATATCTTTAGTTCTTCTATCAATCACAACAGGTCTTATCGCCTATTTTATTTCCTGGCCTTTTGGCCGAGAAATCGCTGTCTTTGCGGTTCCCTGCGGCTTATCTATCTGGGCCTTTCGCTCCGGTAGTATGTCTCATCTGATGAAACTTTATCCGACATTACATGACCGACAAGTTTTTTTCACTGCACTTAAGTGGGAGCCATTTTTTTGGCTATTCATTGTTTTTGTTGGTTTTGCCGGCGTATTTTTAGCAAAAAAATTCCTGTCAAAACCCGAAATCCAAGAACCACCGGCTGATTCTAACCACAAGCCAAACATATACTTAAATGCAATAATTGCTTTAGTCATTTCGGTAGTTTTAGTCCAGGTCTGCATCAGCATCCTCGCCCAGGGCGTCATACTAAATGATCGCAGATTCGGCTCTCTGGTAGCTCAGCCCACTATTGGGCAAATCTTTTTTGCCGTATCAATTTCATTCGGTATAGCCGGCTTTATAGTCAAAAAATTTCTCAATGCCAGCTATCTTTGGCCGATTATCGCTATTATTCTTGTAACATTTTTTAACGTAAGCACTTACGCTAAAAACGAGGTGCTGCAATATTTTATTGAGCGTTACCCCACCACGTTTTTCTCTCAAACATCTCTATCCATATTGCCGGTGCAAATGGTAGCCTTCGGCAGTTTGGGGTCGATTATCGGCTGGTGGTTAGCCGCCAGCTCTAATTACGACCAAAAGCCCGTGAACAAAGAGCAAAAGTAAAATTAACAACAACATCTTTTTTAATTCTTTTGTCTCATTTAACTACCTTTATATAAAATAGTTACACACAATACGTCTTATAATGCTTCTTTGCCAAGTAAAGAAAACTAAAATTGGTTGTTTTCACCTCTCAAATTGGCCGAAATATAGGTGAGTTTAGTTAATGACGGTTAATTACTTTTTTAAAGGTAAGTCGTTATAAAACAAAAGAATATAATAGCAGTTACTGAGCGACTGGGCGAACCATCGATTAAACTCTCTCGTATGATAATTAAGTAAGACCAGCCGACAAAAGGAGTTAATGATGTTGGTTCTAAGCAGGCAGAGAGACGAATCAATTATGATTGGGGATAATGTCGAGATTACTATAGTCGACATTCGGGGAGATAAAGTCCGGTTGGGTATCACGGCTCCGAGGGAAATACCTGTTCACCGTAGAGAAATATATGACGCTATTCAGCGTGAGAAGAAGGAGAAGGAAAAGCAGGAAAAGCCGCAGCAAACCACCGAGAATGAACCTGAAAATAATGAGGAAAACCAACCGCAGAAGCGTCAAAAATAGAATAAGTTATCCACAGAAATTTTTCAAAGATCAGCTGCCTGCTATATAATTTGAACGGCAGCTTCAATAAGCATGATGTTTCCCCCACGGTAGAACGGTTTGACGGTTGGACGGTAGACCGTTTCACCGTTTTACCGTTTTACCGTTTCACCGCATGCTTTGCTTTTTGCATACAATGGCTGTTGGAAATAAGATGCAGATAGCTGCAAATTATATTTGACACAACTGTTTATTTTTGACTTAATAAACATTAACAATACTTGAGCTAATTGTGTTAGAGGATAAAATTATGACAAGATATAAAGGTTTATCCACCGAAAAAAACATGAAAAGTAAAAGACGAAGGCTTTTCATTTCCATTTTTTTTCTCTCACTTGTCTTTGTAGCCTGCAGCTTCGGTTGTCGGAAAAAAACGCCCCCACAAGGCGGCAAACTCGGCAGCGATGTTGCCGCCACCGTTAACGGTCAAATCATCCTTGTAAGCGATGTGGAGGCATGGGTTAACTCCGAGCTTAAAAAAATAGGTGCCAAAGCCTCGGAACTGCCACCTGCGTTTATAGAACAATACAAGAAAGAACTCCGTGACAAGGCGCTGGAAACACTTATCGTTGAACATTTGCTTAATGAAAAGGTAAAACAAGCCAAAATAGTCATCTCCGATGAAGAATTGATCAAACGAATGAGCGAAACGATTGCCGAACAACAGCCGAAAGTATCGCTGCAAGAATACAAAAAGAAGCTGGAGGAATACGGCCAGAGTTTTGAAAAATACAAAAATGAGTTTCGCAAACAACTAATCTACATTAAACTTTTAGAACCTATCTGGGCTGAAAAAATATCCATCACAGAAGAGGTTGCGAAACAATATTATTCCGAGAACAAAAATGAGTTTGAAAACTCTGAACAAGTCAGAGCAAGCCATATCCTCATAACCCCAGATATATCTGACCCCAACGCCGACCCGAACGAAGCCAAAGCCAAAGCAAAGGCAAAGGCCGAGGATCTGCTTAAACAAATCAAGGCTGGTGCCGATTTTGCCGAGCTGGCCAAAGCCAATTCCACCTGCCCATCGTCTGCAAAGGGCGGAGACCTGGACTTTTTCTCGCGAGGAATGATGGTTACGCCCTTCGAGAAGGTAGCCTTTGAATTAAAGCCCGGACAAATAAGCGACGTCGTGGAAACCAAATTCGGATTTCACATAATAAAAGTCACCGACCATAAAGATGCAAGCGTCAGCTCGTTTGAGCAGGTCAAGGACGACTTAATAAAGCAGCTAATACAGCAGAAGCGGTCTGAGCTGGCTCAAGAGTATATCGAATCGCTCAAGGACAAGGCCATTATCGTCTACAACATTCAAAAAGAAAAAAAACCTTGAGCCGCAGCATATTCCGGCGTTGCTCAGGATGGGCATCAAGCCCGGCCGCTCAAAGGCGCAGCCGGGTCGAGATTGGCCGACTCTATATCCTTAAAGTATTTTACAGTGCCGACCTTTAGTTCCACCGTAGCTTGCTCGTCGCAGACAATAATTCCTTTGGGGTGCATCTGAAGGGCACTGATAGTCCACATATGATTTACGCCCTCTTCGATAGCGTGCCGTAACGCACGTGCCTTATTATGGCCGTTGACAATAATCAGCACCTCCTGTGCATCCATAACGGTGCCGACGCCTACCGTCAAGGCTGTCTTGGGGACCTTGTTGATGTCACCGTCAAAGAATCTCGAATTGGCTAATATAGTATCATAAGTCAGAGCCATAACCCGCGTCCTGGACGCCAGCGATGAGCTCGGCTCATTAAATGCGATGTGACCATCCGGGCCAATCCCGCCGACAAATAGATTGACGCCGCCTGCCTTTTTGATTTTCCCCTCGTAGCTTGCGCATTCAGCCTCGAGATCCGGCGCGTTTCCTTCGAGAATATTGACATTTTCTTTGGGGATGTCTATGTGGCTGAAGAAATTTTTCCACATAAACGAATGATAGCTTTCCGGATGGTCCTGCGGAATATTGACGTATTCATCCATATTGAAGGTGACAACGTTTTTGAATGTCACCACACCTTTTTTATTAAGCTCTATTAGCGCCCTGTACATTCCCAGCGGCGATGAACCTGTGGGAAGCCCCAGCACAAAAGATTTAGGATCACCTGGGCCAAAATCATTTATTTTTCTCGCTACATAGTTGGCAGCCCATTTTGAAGCTGACTCGTAATTCGGCTCAATTATTACGCGCATTGGGTTTGCTCCTTACTTTAAGGTTCCTATTTTTATGATAAATACATCGGTAGAACTTCTTTTAACACAATTTTTCCATTCGAGCGATTAGCTTATTGCCGAGCTGCGTTTTACGGGCAATGTGCTGCTCGATTTCAGTGACGAAACTATCCTTCTGGAACGTACCTCTGACCGCGGCGAAGTCCGAATGCTTTGTCTTCTCATCGCCATCCAGGCCGAAACCTATTTGAGCGATAGCGGCAAATTCTTTTTTAGCGTCGGCGTAAAGCTCATGGTCAAGCTCCACAACTGCCTCTTTCCATCTCTTAGTTAGCTCGATGACATCTTCTGCCGTCATTTCATCTATTGTTTTGCCCAGATTTTTCTGCAATACATCCGCTGCCCAGGCCCATTCATAGGCAGGGTAACTGTCGTGCATCGACCTAAAACTATCTGCCACCTGTTCCAGGGTGTCAATAATTCCATTCTCGATATCAGAGAGCATTTTCTGCAAAGCCTCTTCGGGCGCGAATAAGCCCGCCAGGTCCACCCACTTGCCCGGCCCGACATCGGTTTCCGGCTGCAGGGCTGCTCTAAGCTCGGCGACATTTTTGAAGTCCTTGCCTTCCAACCGCTTGATTAAACAATTGCCCAAAAACTTATCAATGCCAATCTGGTACAATTTGACGCCGCGATCCAACGATGAATTTTTAATTTTGACACTGTGGTAGGTAAAGTACTCGGATGTCTCACCAGATGTCTTTTTCAGCCTGCAGAGAAGGTCACGGCCGTTCATCATCTTCTGAATTGTATATGGGCTTAAAAGTTTAAAGTTTATGTAGTCAAGCTTCTTAGGGTCTTTTCTCCTGTCGCGTTTAGGCCATTTGCGGGCATCACGCACTGTACCTACGCTGCGAAGATTTACTCCCGGCGCCAGGTGACTTTCGTCTTCGTGCTCAATCAGGTATGAAAAAGGCAAATCCGAGGTGTCTGAGTTCCTATAATGTCTGCCCATGACAACGGTAAATGCACCAACCTTTGCAGGCCAAAGCATATACGAGTCGCTTGCGGTCTTGGAGCCACGTTCTACTACGCCCTGATGCACAGGGCCTAACTTATACATGTGATTGCTTTGGTTGGTACCGCTACCGGCGTTCAAAAAAGAGAACAGGCCTGCAATCAAAAGCGTCGATTTGTGATGCGTCACGGTGTAGGGGCCGGCAAATATTGCGCAGGCCTCGCCGTGGAAGCCGCCGCAGTTGGCAAAGAAAACCGAGTTCTCCGCCGAATATTGCTTGGATAAAACCGTGCCCTGGCCTACAAAACACTCGGCTATTATTGTGCCGTCTGAAATCTTTGAGCCGCTGCAGACGATAAAATTATCCGCAAAAACACCGTGTCCAATGAAAATAGGGTCTTCCTGACAACTATTGATGGAACCATTCTCAAGTCTGATAATCCCTTCGATTATGCCTGCTCGGCCTATTCTGACGTTTTTGATAATTCGGCAGTTGATTATTTTGGCGCCTTTTGCCACAAGACCCATAGATGAGCTGATAGAGGCGGTATAGTCTGCTATCATCTTCCGCAGTTTTTGGATGACCTTCGGCAGGTGGCGATAAAAAGCTATGATATAGGCGGTATGAGCCGACAGGTGGTCGTAAATCGGTATCTCTCTGCCGCCGGCCTCATTAACTACGGCCACTTCCGTTCCGTTACCGAATGAGCTTTGCCCTTCGGTTGCCAGCAGGTCGATGTTATCTATTACGACGTCATCCTCGATTATGTAGTTAGCGATGTAATTTCTTACCTGATTTATATATACGTTATTACCGATAGTGCAGTTGTGAATAGTTGCACTGCTGATTCCGGCAGGTTTGGTAAACCCGCCGAGAAAAGAAACTTGCTTTTCAAACACGCCTAGCTTTACATCACCGCTAAAGTGTGTTGCTGTTACTTTGCCCGGGCCGAATCCCTCCGCGACCAGCACCTTCGACCAGTCGTTACAGCTACAGCCCTGACTGGTTAACTGAGCGATTTCATCAGAAGTTAATGGACGATAATGTGTTGACATGTATTCTCCCTTCTGAAATCACAAGATAATATAATCCCACGTAAAACGCCGTGCTCCGGCAGGCTCCGCCCTGACGAGTGGGGCTAAGAGCCTATCCGAATAACTGGGTCGTTATGAGGCCGAGCGAAAAGTTCGAGG
>CAZIED010000133.1:0-6511 GCA_964538525.1 uncultured Pirellulales bacterium
AAGTGTCTCTTGCCGGTAAAGACCATTGCGATGCCGTATTTATCTGCGGCGGCGATAATTTCATCATCCTTTTGCGAGCCGCCCGGCTGAATTATCGCAGCAACGCCGGCCTTGCCGGCATTTTCAACATTGTCAGAGAACGGGAAGAACGCATCGGAGGCCATTATGCAGCCTTTCACTTCTACGCCCGCATGCTTTATCGCAATCAGTCCCGACTCAACACGGTTCATTTGGCCTGCCCCGACGCCAATCACCTTTCTATTCTTAACCAGCACAATTGTATTGCTCTTGGTATGTTTAGCCACAAGCCAGGCAATCCTCAAATCATTAAGCTGCTCCTTAGAAGGTTTCGCCTTGGTTGGATATGTCAACATTTCCGGCTCCCAGCCGAGCAAGTCCCGCTTCTGCAAAAGTAGTCCCCCGACAACGCAGCGAACGTCAAACTCCCCATTATCAACCCTGGCTCTGTCAATCGGCCCCGTTTGAATCAATCTAACCCTGTTGCCCCAGCTTTTAAGCGTTCTGATTATCTCGGTCGCCTCCTGCTCAAGCTCCGGGGCAATAATCACCTCGGCAAAAAAGCCGCTGGCGCCGAGCGCCTTGCCGAACCGGCTGTAAGACTCCATAATTGTTCTGGCTAATTCCACATCCACTTTTCTATTCAAAGCAACGATGCCGCCAAACGCGCTGACGACGTCACCTTCATAAGCCTTACGGTATGCTACGGTGATATCCTCATCAACTGCACAGCCGCACGGATTAAGATGCTTTATAACCACAACGGCCGGCTCATTAAACTCCTTCACCAGCTCAAAGGCAGCATTGGCATCGAGAAGGTTGTTAAAGCTAATCTCGGTTTCACCTTCCAGAATCCTGCCGCTGCATATTGATGTCTCGCAGCTTCCCGGCAGCTTGTAGTAAGCAGCGCTCTGGTGGGGATTCTCTCCGTATCGAAGCGGCTTTTCTTTTCTGGCCGCAATCGAGATCCCGTCCGGATACTCTATGCCGGCTATCTTATGAAGGTATTTCGATATAGACGCATCGTAAGAAGCCGTCAGTGCAAACGCCGCTCGCGCAAGCTCGCGGCGTAGCTCTTCGCTGACGGCGCCTTCGTTTTTCTGCAACTCTTCAATGACCTTATCGTACTGCTCGGGCTGCGTCACCACTGTGACAAATTTATGGTTCTTCGCAGCAGAGCGAATCATGCTGGGCCCGCCGATATCGATATTTTCAATCGCCTCGGCCAATGTACAATCGGGCTTTGCAACGGTCTGCTCAAACGGATAAAGGTTCACACAAACCAAATCAATCGGCTCGATATTATGCTGCCTCATCGCTGCGATGTGCTCGCTTTTGTCGCGCAGGCCCAACAGCGCTCCATGAATTTTGGGATGAAGTGTTTTGACTCGGCCGTCCATTATTTCCGGAAAGCCGGTCACCGCCTCAACGCCTGTGACAACGATTCCTGATTCGCCCAGCTTTTTTGCCGTCCCGCCTGTGCTGATTATCTTAACTCCCATCTGGCTGAGCTTCTTGGCGAATTTAATCACTCCGCTTTTGTCGGAAACACTTACTAGAGCTGTTTTAATTTTCAGATTCATTTGAAATCCTTCTCCTTTTTATCAGTTAAAACCTTTCGAGCGTCTGTCCGCTGAATATTAGAGCCTGACCGACAAATTGAAATAATTTTCCCTGAATTAAAGTGCCTAAAGTGAGCTCCCGAAAGTTCGTTCATTGTTCATAGTTGATAGTTCATCGATGAACAAAGAACAACGTACTCATAATCCTTGCGGCACTTTACACTTCAGTCACTTTATATTCTTACTGTTGCTACGGCATATCAACATAGTCAGCCAAATCAACGTTGTGCTTGGCCTCAAATTTTTGCATTTCTTCGATGCGTTTGATATCGTCCTCTATCCGATTTACGAGCTTAAAAATATAAGGTTTACCCGCCAAACGATGCCGCAGGTCATCGAGCATCGGCTCCCATGCGCCGTCATAAAGCTCCTTCTTCAGGACCACCAGCATCCGGTACTCTTCGCTAAGGCTGTTGACAAAGTTTTCGATTTCTTTCTTGGCCACACTATCTCTATCTTTGCATTTGTTCCTGCTCTGCTGGTCCATTTCTACAGCTCTCTCGACCCGGTCCCTCAACCCGGCTCGGGATGAGCTCGAGACAGGCTCGCCCTTTGACACGTGACCAATCGGGCTTCTGTCCGCTGCTACTCTGCGAAGTATACTAATGGTGCCAGCCATGCTGCGCAGCAGCATGAGCGAATACTAACGACACCACCGGCAAATTGCAACAAATTTCCCCTGAATTAAAGTGCCTAAAGTAAGCTAAAGTGAATTAAAGTTAAGCAAGATAATTACTTTAGGCACTTTACGCTTCGGTCACTTTATACTATTGGTGCCGATTTTAATCCGGTATCAGCTTCTGCCAGTGCTGGGCATCGCAGCCGATTGCCTTGAGAAACCTCTTGTGCACTAATCTCTCCAAAGCTTCACACTCAGCTTTTGTGCCCTTTTTTAGCAGGATTTGTCCGCCAGCATAAGCTTGATGTCCGCCTCCGGTTCCCTTTCTGGCAACAACGCGGTGTATTATCCTATCTGCCCTTGCGTCTTCCTTCATTGTTCGGACAGAAATAAAAAGCTTGTCCATAGATAGACAAGTGCACATTGTCCAGTAAGTTTCCTCTTCCCTCAGCAGAAGGTCCGCCACCTCAGCAATCATATCGGGATTATCTATCTCTCCTAAATCGGTTATGATCGCATGCTCATAAATTCGGGCGTTTCGCAGAGCCTCGTCCAGCATCCGGAAGTAAGCTCTCGGAACTTCACCTCTCTCGATTTCGCTGAGCATCCTTTTATTTGCTATTGGGAACAAGAATGCAACCGCCTCGATATCCGCCCGAGTCGCCTGCCTTCCGAGGTCTTGTGTGTCGGAGCGGATGCCGTAGAACAATGCGGTGGCAAGCGGTACATCCGGCTCGATTCCTGCATGGATGAGATATTCCAGCAATATGGCGGATGTTGCACCGTATTTACTGCGAATATCGATGAGCCTGGCTGCTCGAGAAGCGGCTCGCAAAGGGTGATGGTCAATGACAATATCAGGTACAACATCGGCAGGCAGACATACGTTTCCGGCTGCCGGCTGGGCATCCACGATTGCGACACAATCGAATCTTTCAAGCTCAACTTCTTTATAAGGTCTCATATTCAGACCCAGATAACGCACCAAAGCCCTGTTTTCAGCTCGACCGACGCTTCCGCCGTGCGTGATTGTGCACTGAATGTCGTTCAAACTGTTTGCAAGTTTGCGTAGCGCCGCCGCCGCCGCGATGGAATCAGGGTCGGGATTATCCTGCATGACTATGAGCAGACGTGTCTTGCCTTTTAATAACTCTTTTAATTTTGCAAGCCTTAAACGAGTTTTTGCAGCAGCCTTCATTGGATTATCCTGTCATCGAACTGATAGAGTTTTATTTGCCTTTTCTAAATTGCCTGAAAAGCTTCAGCAAGCCAAAATCACACCAGCTTTTTTTGTCTGGGAATACTCCACTTTCCACAAAACCCACTTCCTCAATCGAATAAAATGCCTGCGGATTGAATCTTTTAATCGACTCAACCACGCTGGGCACTTCTCGCCGAGGTACAATGGTAAAGACGACCTTCACTTCGCCGCTGCTGCCGTGGCCGTCTATACTTGTAACTCCATAGTCTTTAGAATTCAGATGCTCCACCAACTGCATCGCATCCATTTTGGTAATCACACGTATCAGAACAAATCCTAAAGATAATTTCTCCGCTATCAGCATCCCGACATAGTTGCCCATAGCAAATCCGCCGGCATAACCAATATAACAAAGCGGATTAGAAAGATTCTTCATAATCTGACCGATAGCCAAAAGCCATATCAGCACCTCAAAAAAACCACCTATTGGAGCCAGATACTTAAAGCCTCTCGATACAAATATCAGCCTCATTGTACCTATGCTTACATCCGCAATCCTGGCGAGGAATATTAGAAATGGCAGAATAAGCCAGGTATAGAAACTCGAGCTGAAAAGTAAAATATCATACATAGCAGCTTTTCTTAAAAAAATTTGTACAAAGCTTCTTCATTATTTCCACTAACCCTTGCCGAGAAAAATCAATATCCCCTTTCTTACCATCATAACGGCTATGGCAGCCAACAGCAGGCTCGTTATTTTCGAAAGGGCTTTTGAACCGGCTTCGCCGAGCACCTTTATCAGAACAGAAGAAAAACTAAAAATCGCACCGGCAAGGAGAATATTCACCAATACGGATATGAGAGTAGCAAACAGACCGTAATGCGAGATTATCACCAAAGAGGTGGTTAAAACAGCCGGGCCAACAATCAATGGCGTCCCTATAGGAACAACTCCCAGATCATGCTCTGGTATTCGTCGCTGCTTGACGGGGTGAACAATATCCGTTATGGCTAAAGAAAAAAGTATGACCCCGCCGGCGACCATAAAATCGCCGATTGTAATACCTAACACGCTAAAAATGGCCCTGCCTAAAAATATAAAACCGACAGCCAAACACAGGGCAGTGAACATGGACTGAACAATAATCTTTGTTCTTTGACGAGGCCTTATCCCCGCAGTCAGAGAAACAAAAATAGGAAGCACTCCAATTGCATCGACAGCAACAAATATAGGAATAAAAGACAGCAAAATATCCCTGAACATATCTACCCCAGCAAGCATAGGCTCTAATGTAAAAATTCGGCCTTCAAAAGACAAGATACTTATTCGCTTTTTTCAGCCGGGCTCCCACTTTCGCTATATCTTCAACCCGCCTTATACGCTGCCTCTTTCGCTGCTCCAAAATCCGATTTACCGTCACCGGTCCCAGACCGGGCACTCGCAGCAGCGAGAAACGCGAGGCCTGATTTATATCGACGGGAAAAAATTCAGGATGAGCAAGTGCCCAGGCCTGTTTAGGGTCAACATCCAAAGAAAGACTGCTTTTATCATTAAAAACAATGTCCCTTTCCCCAAAGCCGTATTTGCGGAATAAAAAATCCACCTGGTACAGCCGATGCTCCCGCATAAATATATCGGCCGGGTTTTCCAGACTCATTCGTTCGCCTGCGATGGATTGCTCTCCTAATCCCTTCTGATATGCGCTAAAATAAATCCTGTGCATCTTCAAGCGGTCATACAAGCCCCACATATATTTTACGATTTCGGCATCCGATTCTCCGGCAGCACCCACGATAAACTGAGTGGTATGCTTGGTCCCCTCATATTTTGAGCCGCGACCGACCAGTTTGCTTATAAACTTCATTGGCTCAATAATATCACTGATGTATCTTTTCTTATTCGACAGCTTCACTAAGTTCTTTTCTCCAGGCGTTTCAATATTTAGTGACACCGCACTTGCCAGGGAGACCGCCTCCTCTATCGCAGCGTCACTTGCCCCTGGAATAATCTTTAGATGAATGTAGCCTCTGAAGCCATATTTTTTACGTAATATCTTCGCAGTAGAGCTGAGCCTGTCCATTGTAGTATCGGCTGAGCCTAACATGCCGGAGCTAAGAAACAAGCCGAAGACCTTGCGCCGATTGTAATAATCCATAAACACTTCTGCAGTCTCTTGAGGTTTTAGACTACATCTGCGGATATCGTTCTGCTCTCTCAGCGGGCAGTATTTACAGTCGTTGGTGCAGACATTTGACATCAAGGTCTTAAACAGGATGCTTTTACCACCGCTGGGAAGTGTTACCGGGTATATCCATTTGCCGTCGCCGCTTCGCTTGCGATGCTCATCCTTATCACAGCCGCACGCGCAGGCCAAATCATACTGCGCATCCGTGCTGAGTATCTCTAATTTTTCGTTTGTATTGGGCCTATAAATAACGCCAACCATCCTGATTTTTCCTCACACGCTGCCATCCGGTTTGGCTTTATTTACCACAAAGAAATATACTATTGCCCCTGCGAAGTAAAAGCCCAGAGATAAAAAGATTGCGGCAGCCCAAATCAGCCTGTCATATTCGCCGTTTTTCGTCAGCGGATACACAAACTTCGACGCCGGACGTTTCAAGCAGTCAATTAGCATGGCTATCGTGAAAATCACTCCTGCGATTACCAATAGTACCAAAAATACTTTGGCACCCCAAAACGGTTCAAAAGGCCACCACGGAAATCTGTACATCATCGCCATAATAAATACCTCCAAGATAGTTTTAGCCTCGGCACCTGTGGCCGAGGCAGCCCCCGCCACAGGTGCGGGGGCTAACCGCGGTTTTACCGGCACATTTTACCACCAAAATATTATTCACCCAAATTTATTTTGAAGTTTATACAAGTCCGCTAGGGGATGCCTTACGGCACGCATGTGCGTGTATGCAATTTAATATTGCAAACTACGATATTAGTCGGTAGCACCAATCCAGCCTAACGTGTGATAATCTAAATCTCACGGCTGCCAAACGAGCCACTATCATCTACAACTGGAATAGGCATTTCGC